>JBOGIX010000633.1:0-7512 GCA_050744685.1 Vicinamibacterales bacterium
TCGCTGGTCATCATCGTGAAGCCGCTCGAGGAATCGCCGGACCGCATCGATACCGAGGGCATCCGGCTGTCGCTCGTAGCGATTCTGCGCAACCACCCCGGCTCCGTCAATCCGATCATCAAGAGCAACAACCTGCTGAACAACGCTATCGCCATGCAGCAGGCGAACCAGCGCCGCGCGACCGAGGCGCTGATGCGCAACTATCGCGGCGAGCTCTGCGAATGCTCGCAGTCGAACTTCTTCCTCGTGCGCGGGAACGTGGTGCTCACGCCGCCGTCCGACGCGGGCCTTCTCGAGGGGATCACGCGGGCGTTCATCCTGGAGATTGGCCGGCAGGAGGGGATTGACGTGCGCGAAGCCACGCTCTTCCCCACCGACCTCGACACGGCGGACGAGGCCTTCATCACCAGCACCGTGCGGGAGCTGAGCCCGGTCGTGGGTGTGGACGACCGCGTCATCGGCAGCGGGCGCCCCGGGCCGATGACAGGCCGCCTGCTGCAGGCCTATCGCCAGCGTGCGCGCGTCGGCGCGAAAACCGCGACGGTCGACTAGCGCTCAGCCTTTTTCCGCGAACGCTTCGATCGGGGGGCACGCGCAAATCAGGTTGCGGTCGCCGTAGGGGTTGTCGATCCGCGCCACCGCCGGCCAGAACTTCGCCTCGCGCAGGTACGGAAGGGGATACGCGGCCTGCTCGCGCGAGTACGGATGCGTCCAGGTGTCGGACGAGACCTCTTCGGCGGTGTGCGGGGCATTCTTCAGCACGTTGTCGCGCGGGTCGGCCCTGCCGTCGAGCACGTCCTGGATCTCGCCACGGATCGCAATCAGCGCATCGCAGAACCGATCGAGCTCCTCTTTCGACTCGCTCTCCGTCGGCTCGATCATCAGCGTCCCGGCCACGGGGAACGACACGGTCGGGGCATGGAACCCGTAATCCATCAGCCGCTTGGCCACGTCCTGCTCGTCAACGGACGGCCCTGGCCCCTGTTTGAAGGGGCGCAGGTCGAAGATCATCTCGTGTGCCACGCGGCCGTTGTGATTCGCGTAGAGCTCCTCGTAGTGCGGCTGGAGCCGGGCCTTGATGTAGTTCGCGTTCAGGATCGCGTGACGCGTCGCCTCCGTCATCCCGCGCCCGCCGAGCATCCGGATGTAGCCGTAGGAGATGAGCAGAATGCTGGCGCTCCCCCACGGCGCGGCGGACACCGCCGGAATCGCCGTCGGCCCGCCGATCGAGACGAGCGCATGTCCGGGCAGGAACGGCGCCAGGTGGGCGGCCACGGCGATGGGCCCCATGCCCGGGCCTCCCCCGCCATGCGGGATGGCGAACGTCTTGTGCAGGTTGAGATGACACACGTCCGCGCCGATGGCCGCCGGACTGGTCAGCCCGACCTGCGCGTTCATGTTGGCCCCGTCCATGTACACCTGGCCGCCGTGCTCGTGCACGATCCGGCAGATCTCGCGAATCTCCTCTTCGAAGACGCCGTGCGTCGACGGATAGGTGACCATGAGCGCAGACAGCGCGTCGCGATGCTGCTGCGCCTTCGCGCGCAGGTCCGGCACGTCCACGTTGCCGTTGCTGTCGCAGGCCGTCACCACCACCCGCATGCCTGCCATCGTCCCGCTGGCCGGGTTGGTGCCGTGCGCCGAGGCCGGGATCAGGACGATGTTGCGGTGGGCTTCGCCGCGGGCGCGCTGATAGGCGCGGATCGTCATGAGGCCGGCGAACTCTCCCTGCGCGCCGGAGTTGGGCTGCAGCGACACGGCGGCAAAGCCGGTGATCTGGCAGAGCGCGTGTTCGAGCTCGCGAAAGATCCGGGCGTAGCCTTCCGCCTGCGCCGGCGGCGCGAACGGATGCATCCGCGAGAACTCCGGCCAGGTGATCGGCAGCATCTCTGCCGCGGCGTTGAGCTTCATCGTGCACGAGCCGAGCGGGATCATCGACGTGTCGAGCCCGACGTCCTTGCGTTCGAGGCGGCGGATGTACCGCATCATCTCCGTCTCGGAATGATGCGTGTTGAACACCGGATGCGTCAGGTACGTGCTGGTGCGCACGAGCGCCGACGGCGCCTTCAGCGAGAACGGCGCCTCGTCGCGAACCACCAGTTTCCCCTCGCGGCCGCGTGCGGCCGTGAAGACACGAGCGATGTCGCGCACGTCCTCGAGCGTGGTCGTTTCGTCCAGCGAGATCCCGATCTCGCTGCCCGCGTACAGGAAGTTGATACCGGCCTCTTCCGCCCGCGTGCGGACGGCCGCCACGTCCGCTCCTTCGATGCGCAGCGTGTCGAAATACGCGGTGTTCGCCTGCCGATACCCGGCCGCCGCCAGCGACTCGTCCAGCACGCGCGTGAGGTTGTGGATCCGTTCGGCAATCGCCCGCAGGCCCGCCGGCCCGTGGAACACCGCGTACATCGCCGAGATATTGGCGAGGAGCGCCTGTGCCGTGCAGATGTTGGAGGTCGCCTTTTCGCGGCGGATGTGCTGCTCGCGCGTCTGCAGGGCCATGCGGTACGCACGGCGGCCGCGGGCATCGACCGACACGCCGATGATGCGGCCCGGCGCCTGCCGCACGAATGACTCTCGCGTCGCGAAGAATGCCGCGTGCGGTCCGCCGTAGCCGAGCGGGACGCCGAAGCGCTGCGCGCTCCCGACCACGGCGTCCGCCCCCATTTCTCCGGGAGGCATCAGCAGCGTGAGCGCCAGGAGATCCGTGGCCGCGGCAACGAGCACGCCCACCGCGTGCGCGCGGGCGATCACCGGCCGGAGGTCGCTCACCTGGCCGTGCGAGTCGGGATACTGCACGAGCACACCGAACGCGCTGTCCAGCACCTCGTCCGGCACTGCCGTCACGTCGCCGATCACGAGCTTGATCCGGAGCGGCTCGGCGCGGCTGCGGAGCACGTCGATGGTCTGCGCGAAGCAGCGCTCCGACACGACGAACACGCTCTCCCTGCCCGCCGGCGCCTTCTTCGTCTGCACGCGGTGGAACATCGTCATCGCCTCGGCCGCAGCGGTGGCTTCGTCGAGGAGCGATGCGGTGGCGACGTCCATCGCCGTGAGGTCCTTGACGGCCGTCTGGAAGTTCAGAAGCGACTCCAGGCGGCCCTGCGCGATCTCGGCCTGATACGGTGTGTAGGGCGTATACCAGCCGGGATTCTCGAGCACGTTGCGCAGGATGACCGCGGGCGTCACGCAGTCGTAATATCCGTAGCCGATGCACGAGCGCGCCACGCGATTGCCCGCGGCGACGGCGCGCAGCCGGCGCAGGTATTCGTACTCGCTATCGCCCTCGGGCAGGTCGAGCGGCGCCGTGAGCCGGATGTCGGGCGGAACGGTCTGATCGATCAGGGCGTCGAGCGAGGGCACGCCGATGGCCGCGAGCATCTGCTCGCGTGAGGCGGCATCAGGGCCGATATGTCGTGACTGAAAGGTGCCCGGGCGGTCGTCGTCTCGCGGAGTCGTCTGCAGGGGTTCGGCCGTGTGCTGTGGGGTCATTTCGTGAGTTCAGTGTACTGGCCGGCGTCGAGGAGGTCGTCCAGGTCCCCCGGCGCCGCCATCCTTATGACGATCATCCAGGCCTCGTGGGGTTGCTTGTTCACAGCCTCGGGCCGCTCCGCGAGGGCCGCGTGCACCTCGGTCACCTCGCCGCTGACCGGGCTGTACAGCTCCGACACCGCCTTCACGGATTCAATGGTGCCGAACACATCCCCTTTCTGCAGCGAGCGCCCGACCTCCGGCAATTCCAGGTACACGACATCACCGAGCTGCTTCTGCGCGTAGTCGGTAATCCCGACGCGAGCCTCGGAGCCGCTGGCCTTCACCCACTCGTGGTCTTTCGTGTACTTCAGATCGGATGGATACATCTGTGAAGACTCCCTACCTCGCCCGCTTGTAGAACGGCATCGGCACGACCCGCGCGCGGACGCGGCGGCCGCGCACGTCGATCTCGATCTCCGAACCGGATGCCGTGTGCGACGCCGGCACGTACGCCATCCCGATCGCCTTTTTCAGGTACGGCGTCTGCGTGCCACTCGTCACGACACCGGCGCGTTCGCCGCCGACGTACACGGGGTAGCCATGGCGCGCAATCGCACGATCCAGCACCTCGAACCCCACGAGCTTGCGCGCCACGCCTTCCGCTTTCTGCCGGCGCAGGATGTCGGCGCCGATAAACGATTCCTTCTTCCAGCCCACAATCCAGCCAAGATCCGCTTCCATCACCGTCGTCTTCTCGTCCATGTCGTTGCCGTACAGGCGCATGGACGCCTCGAGCCGCAGCGTGTCGCGGGCGCCGAGCCCCGCGGGCACGAGGCCGAGGGGCTTGCCGGCGGCAAGGATCGCATCCCACACACGCTCGGCCGACGCAGGCGGCACGAACACCTCGAACCCGTCCTCGCCGGTGTAGCCGGTGCGGGAGATGGTCCCCGCCACGCCCGCGACTTCGCCGGTCGTGAACCAGTAGTACTTGATTTCCTCGAGGTTGACGCCCGTCAACCGCTGCAGGATTTCGCGCGCGGCAGGTCCCTGGATCGCGAGCAGCGCGTACCGCGAGCTGGTGTTCACGGCCACGACGTCCCCCAGATCGGCGAGGGAGCGCGTGATCCAGCCGAAGTCCTTGATGATGTTCGACGCGTTCACCACCAGCATGAAATGCTCATCGTTCAACTTGTACGTGAGCACATCATCTACAAAGGTCCCCTCGGGTGTGGTGAGCGCGGAGTACTGGATCTGGTTGTTCGACAGACGGGAGGCGTCGTTCGAGGCAATCTGCTGGACGGCCTTCAGCGCGTCGCGGCCGGCGATTTCGATCTCGCCCATGTGGCTGACATCGAACAGGCCGGCCCGCGTTCGCACCGCGAGATGCTCGTCGGCCAGGCCCGAATAGTCGACCGGCATGTCCCAGCCCCCGAACTCGACCATCCGGGCGCCGAGCGCGCGATGCCGCGCGTTGAGAGGGGTCTTCTTGAGCGCACCGGGAGCAGCTTGAGCCATCGGGGATCTTGGGACGGTCCTACAGGCCGGCAGGGCGACGTCAGCCGAACAAGAAACGGTACTATGCAGCTCCGCCGGCGGTCAAGGATCGCGGCTCACGGTCCTGGGCTCGGGGGCTCGGAGCTCGGAGCTTACCTTCGACAGCCTCAGGGCTGGCGGGCTCGGGGGCCGGCCCTTCGACAGGCTCAGGGCTCGCGGCTCGCAGCCGCCTGCGCGTCCGCCGTTCGCGGGTTCGCGGGCCACACTTCGACTTCACATCATGCGCCCGGCGGCCGAGGCGATGAGCGGCTGCGGGCGCGGAAGCGCAAGTAGGCCTGCAGGGTGTGGTACGAGATGCCGAGCTCGCGGCAGGCGCGCCGCTTGTTGTTCTGGCAGCGCTCCAGGACCAGCCGGGCGTAGCGGCTGCCCCAGTCGCGCATCGTGTCCTTGCGCTGCAGCGAGGGCAGCAGAAATTCGTTGTAGCCGCCGAGCAGCGCCGGCGGCAGGTCGTCGATCTCCAGGCGGTCGGAGCCGGCGAGCGCAACGGCTCGCTCCATCACCCGCTCGAGCTCGCGGACGTTTCCCGGCCACTGATACGCCAGCAACGCATCGATCGCCGCTTCCGACATCTGCAGCGTACGAAGGCCGCGATGGCGCTCCAGGAAGTAGCGCGCCAGCTCCACGATGTCCTCGCGCCGCTCGCGCAGCGGCGGCACGTGCACCTCGACGCCGTGCAGGCGGTAGTACAGGTCCATCCGGAACCGCCCGTCCGCGACCAGTCCCGCCAACGGCTTGTTGGTCGCGACCACGAGCCGCGTATCGACACGCCGCAGGCCCGTTCCGCCAACACGCTCGATCGACAGGTCCTGAATGGCGCGCAGCAGCTTCGCCTGCGCCGCGGGCGAGAGGTCCGACACTTCATCCAGGAACAGTGTGCCTTCGTGCGCGTGCTCGAACTTGCCGCGCCGGCCGCGCACGCCCGTCGCCGTCCGATCCTCGATCCCGAACAGCTCGGCCTCGAGCAACGTCTCGACAATGGCGGCACAGTTCACCGCCACGAAGGGCCCTCGCCGCCGCCGGCTGATCTCGTGAATCTGGCGCGCCACGACTTCCTTGCCCGATCCCGATTCCCCCTCGATCAACACGGTGAAATCGGTCGCGGCGACGCGCTCCATCCGCTCGCGCACGCGGCGGATCCGCTCGCTCGATCCGATGAACGGCGCCGCGCCGTCGCTCGGCCTCCGCGGCGGCGGCCAGGCCGTCCGGGACATCGCGCGCTCGACGTCGAGGACGAGCACGGCCAGGTGCGAGGCGGCCTCCATCAACTGCCACGCCCATTCGTCGAGCGCCCTCGGCCCGTCGAACAGCGCGTCGATCCGCGCCCGCGGGTCGAGCGCGCGCGGCGGCACGGCAATGGAAATCACGTTCGCCGCGGCGGATACTGGCGCCGATGAATCCTCCCGCAACACCACGGTCCGGGCCTGCAACGCCAGACGAAGTTCCTCCTCCAGCCGCTCCCTCGCCGCGCGCGGGTCGCGCGCCATGCCATCGTCCGCCACGACGGCCGCCACGAGGGATGCGGCGTTTCTGCGTCGGTCCGCCGTGCGGCCCATCAGAGTGTCGGCGGCCGGTCCACGCAACGGGTCCTGGTTATGCATCCGACCTCCTCCGACCTTCGAAGCCCGGGTGCTCTCCAAAGGCGATGCCAGGAGGTAACGTGCGTAAACATTCGACATCTGCTGCGTCCCCGCGCACCGACTCGCCGTCGTCCGCCGTTCAGGGTAGGCATTTCTCGCCAAAGCCGAGGTCGATGCGCCAGATGCGGGCATCTCATACCCGCCACGGGTTCTTCGTTCCCAAGAGAGCCACCGCTTCTTTTCCCTACGGAGGTCTCATGCCTGATCTATGCGCATACCGCCCCTGCACATGCACGGTCCAGCCGCGCGAGATCTTCTGCGGCGAAGTCTGCGCAATGCTCGGTGCAGGGTTGGTGAACACGGTAAGGGTTTCGACGGACCTGCCGCTCGCGCCCGACGATCGAGTGACGCCCAGATGCGCCTGCGGCCATGACGATGCGGAAACACCCCGGTCAGCGGAGCCATCAACTGAAACCTCTCGCGCCGGAACGGCACGGTGGTTGCCGCTTCGCACGGGGAGGCTCGACATAGCCAAGCAGCCCGGCACCTCGACGCGTGAATTGATCGATACCGGCCGCCACGAGATGTACGCGACTTGCGATGCCCAGGGCCGTTTCCTCGAATGGACGATATCGCCAGTCGTTGAGTGGGGATCGGCGGCATAGAGCGAAGACCCGCGGTGAAGTCCCGGCGAGGCAACTACCGCGACCGCCGCTGACGATCCCGGGCTCTCAATCGCCGGGGGCAACCGGGGACGATCGCGGGCTCAGTCGCCCAGGATCGGTGCGCACGGTTCCTCGAACCGCAAGGCCCCACGATACACGACGCCCGTCTCCGGATGTACCGCGGCAACCGTGCAGCGGAGCACCACGGCCCAGACCTGTCGGCTCCACTCGGCGGTCTTCAGGCG
>JBOGIX010000634.1:0-3678 GCA_050744685.1 Vicinamibacterales bacterium
GAGCTGCACGGTGTGCGGCGACTGCAGGTCGGCCGTCGCCTGCGCTTCCCGCGCAAACCGCTGCCGCAGCGCGCTCGGCTCCTCGCCGAGGCCGAGCGTCGACTCCCGTACCAGCTTCACCGCGGCAGGCCGCGCGAGCAACTGATGGCGGGCGAGCCAGACCTCGCCCATGCCGCCGGATCCGAGCCGCTCGATCAGGCTGTAGCTGCCGACCCGCACGCCGTTGTCCAGCAGGTGGTCGCCGATCTCGAGGACGGGTCCCTGGCTTGCGGCGAGCGCGACGCCCAGCACGTTGCGCAGCTCGCGCAGGTTGCCGGGCCAGCGATGGCCCTTCAACCGCTCGAGCGACGCGTTCGAGATGATCGGGCACGTGCGTCCCGCCTGCTCCGCCTGGCGCTGCAGGATGTGATGCGCCAGCGTGGCCAGGTCGTCCTGCCGCGCACGCAGCGGCGCCACGTCCAGCGTCCTCGTGATGGCGCCGTGCAGCTCCGGAATCACGCGGCCCGCCACCATCTCGTCGTCCAGGTTGCGGGTCGTCGACGCGATCACGCGGACGTCAGGCGCACCGGGCGCTGAAGAACGCGGCTGGCCGCGCGCGACGAGGATTTCGGCGAGCACGTGCTGCGCCTTCAGCGGGAGGTGCTGGATGCCTTCGACATAGAGCGTGCCCCCGTCCGCCAGCAGCAGCTTGCCGGCGATGTCGGTGCCGCCCCCCGTCTCGGCCGACGCGGCTGACGCGGCTGACGTATCCGGCGCGAGTGCCAGGCAGTTGACGCAGATGATCGCCCGGGAGCTGCGGGCCGATTGATGATGCACTGCGCGGGCCACGGCCTCGTGGTCGCTGCCGGGCGGGCCGCTGACGAGCAGCGTAGCATCGCTCCGGGCCGCGTCCTGAATATCGCGGCGCAGCTGGACGGCCGGCGCGCTGTCGCCGAGCAGCACGCCGTCGGTGCGGTCCCGCGCTTCGCGCAGCAGTTCCTGCGCAACGGTCAGCTCGTGCTCGAGCTCCTCGTTGCGCCGGCGGAGCTGCTTCTGCAGATCGCGGATCGTGAGGTGCGTCCGGACGCGGGCGAGGACCTCTTCGGCCTGGAAGGGCTTGTTGACGAAGTCCACGGCGCCGAGATCGAGCCCTCTGACCTTCTCGCTCGGCTCGGTCAGCGCAGACAGAAAGATGACAGGGCACTCGCGCGTGCGCGGGTCGGCTTTCAGCAGCGCGCACGTTTCGAATCCGTCCATCTCCGGCATCATCACGTCCAGCAGGATGAGATCCGGTACGGTGCGCTGGGCGATGGTGATGGCGCCTTTGCCGCTCCGCGCGGCGAGCAGACGATAGCCCTTGCCTTCGAGTGTCTGGTAAAGCACCTGAAGGTTGGTGGGATTGTCGTCCACCAGCAGGATCTGCGCGCCGTGCGCCGTCTCGGGCTTCACCGTTGCTGACCTGTCCTGAGCTCGTACGGGGCCTCTCCGGGCCAGCTTTCGATCACCTGGCCAGCAGTGCCGCGAGCTCGCCGAGTCCCTCGAAGTCGAAGTTCATCGCGAGCCGGTTGATCCGCTCACCGACGGCGACTTCCGCCGGGTCTCCCTTCAGGAGGTACTGGACGAGCTCCTGGATATCGCTCACGTCGCCGACAACGATGGCGTTGCGCAGCCGCGCCGCCACCTCCGCACGCCGGGCGGCATCGATGGGCGGTCCCTCCGTTTGCGGCAACGGGCCGCTGCCGCCGACGAACTGCACGCCCAGGTGGGTCTGCAGCATCCCGAAGAGCAGCTCGGCACGGACCGGCTTCGACAGATAGTCCACGCACCCCGCGTCGCTTGCAATCTGACGGATGTTGCCGAATGCGCTCGCGGTCACGGCAATGACGGGGATGGCGGCGGTGGCCGGATCCCGGACCAGGCGGCGTGTGGCCTCGAGGCCGTCGAGATCCTCCATCTTCAGATCCATGAAGACGACGTCCGGCCGATGCGTTCGAGCGAGCTCGATGCCCTCGAGCCCGCCTGCGGCCGTGAGGACGCTGGCGCCCGCGCTCTCGAGCAGGCTGGCGAGAATGCGGCGGTTCGCCGTGCTGTCGTCCACGACCAGCGCCGTCAATCGCTCGCCCGGCGCGAGGTGCGCGTCGAGCCTGGGCACGGCCGAATCACGCTCGTGATTCTTCGATCGCGCTGCCTCTCGTGCCTTGACGAGGGGCAGCGTGAAGAAGAACTTGCTCCCCTCCCCGAATACACTCTCCACCGCGAGCCGGCCGCCCATCCTGGCGATCAGGTGATTCGAGATCGTCAGGCCCAGGCCGGTGCCGCCCGCCGCCGCGCCGGTCTTGGTCTGTGCGAATGCGGCAAAGATCTCGGTGAGCGCCTCCGGCTCGATCCCCGTGCCCGTGTCGGTGACCTCGAACCGCAACCGGCTCGGACCCTCGCTGGCGACGAGGAGCCGGACTTCGCCGGCGGCGCTGAACTTGATGGCATTGCCGAGCAGATTGAGCAGCACCTGCCGCAAATGCCGGCCATCCAGCACCACCCATCGCGGAACGTCCGGATCGATCGAAATCGTCAGCGGCAGGCCCTTGCGCGCGGCGGATTCGGCGACGACGTAGTTCACGTCGGTGACGAGCTTCGGCAGATCGGTCGGCGTTTCCTGGATCTCGAGCCGCCCTGCTTCGATCTTCGAGAGATCGAGCACGTCGTTGATCAAATCGAGCAGCTGCGAACCACACTTGGCGATCGCCTCGAGCGCCTCGCGCTGTGTCGGCTTCAGGCTGCGATCGCGCTGGAGCAGTTGCGCGTATCCGAGCACGCCGTTCAACGGCGTCCTGAGCTCGTGGCTCATGTTGGCGAGGAACTCGCTCTTTGCCCGGGTGGCCGCCTCGGCAGAGTCCCTGGCGCGCCGCAGTTCCGCGTCGCGCTCGCGCCGATCCGAGATGTCGCGGAGAAAGGCCCCGAAGAAGAAGCCGTTGTCCACGCCCATCGGCGAGGTGATCGTCAGCTCGATCGGAAATTCCCGCCTGGATCGGTGCAGCGCCGTGAGCTCGAGCCGCTGGTTGACGACCGGCGCCTCTCCGGTTTCGTGAAAGCGCCGCAGGCCGTTGTTGTGCGCCTCGCGAAACGCCGGCGGCACGATCGTCTCGGCCAGGTTCCGTCCGATCGCCTCCTCGCGCGACCATCCGAACGTGGTCTCCGCCTGCGCGTTCCACACGACGATCCGGCCGGCGGAGTCGATGCCGATGAACGCGTCGTGCGCCGTATCGACGATCAATCGGGCGCGCGCCTCGCTCTCCGCCACGCGGGCGAGCGCGCTCCGCCGCTCCTCTTCCGCGATCGCCACCGCGATCAGATTGCCCACCGAGACCGCGAAGTTCTGCTCGTCGACCGTCCACGGGCGTGCACGGCCGACGTGTTCCGCGCACAGCACCCCCACCGTCTCGTTGTCGTGGCGCAGCGGCACGTCCAGCATCGCACCGATGCCGTGCGGGGCCAGGTAGTCATCGCGGAACTCGCACGTGCGCGCGTCGGTCCTGGCATCGACTGCGGCGATGACGCGCTCGCGCTCGAGCGCCGCGAAATACTCCGGCGCGTCATGGCGCGGCAGCACCAGTCCGGTCTCGTAGCGGCCGCCGGTCAACTGGTACATCCCGACGCAACGGATCACCGCCCGCTCGTCGTCGAACCGCCACATGCTCAACC
>JBOGIX010000635.1:0-5345 GCA_050744685.1 Vicinamibacterales bacterium
GGCGCTCGCAAGTCGGCGGCCGGCTCGCGGAAGGCGGCCGGATCGCGCAAGTCGTCGTCGCGCGGCGGCGCAAGGAAGGCGGCGGGCGGGTCGCGGAAGTCGTCGGCAGGCCGGCGATCGTCCAGCAGCCGTTCGCGCGGCGGCGCTACGAAGAAGCGCTGACGCGTCGCAAGAAAGGGGCCTCGCAGAACACGCGGGGCCCTCACCATCCTGATCGCGAACGACATCGCGAACGACGCGCACCACCTGCCGCCGTCGTCAATGCATACTCGCGCGACTCAAACCGATACGCTCGCGAATCACCGCATCACGGATTGATTGTGCCTGTACCGAAGTCGGCGGCGCACGATAACCGGAATTGGCGTGCGGACGGCAGTCGCCCCGAACGAACACTCCCTTTGAGTGGAAGTAGCTCTCAGAGATTCCGGACAAACAACCCGTAGATCTCTGAGCCCTGCGGGCGGCTTCCGACCGCAGAGCGTGTAAATAGATCGCTTGTGGCTTCCGGCTTCAGCCGGAGTGTGCCGCGCGGTAAATAGGTAAATAGATGTGTGGCTTCCGGCTTTAGCCGGAAGAATTCCCCGGAGATCTTCCGCCTGACCAGCCTTCGCCAAGGCTACGGCGGTCCGCCGAAGCGCCTCGCGCGAAGGCGGAAGGCGGAAGCCACACGCTCAGCGGACGATTTATTCACGCTCTTCAGGCGAAGATCGGCCTTCTCAGCTCTCAGCCGGAACCGCCGTATTCCCGGCCCTGGCCGGAAACTGACGGCTGAGAGCCATGCGGAATTCATCTCAATTCATGTGAATCGGGGACTAGAACCAGCGCTGGGCCCACACGAGCGACCAGACCGCGGCGTGACTCCACTCCGAAACGCCATACGGCTGCGACGCCTGGTAGCCCGCCTTCAGTGTCAATTGCGGCGTCAGGCGATACCCACCCGTGACCTCGGCCGCCGATCTCGCTCGTCGCACCAATCCGGCGGGCGTCTGGAACGGCGTAGACGCACGCGTCCACCGCGCGGCGGCGAACGTGCGCGGGGTGAGCGTCTGCACGGCTTGCAGGTAGAACCCGCGGGCGACCACCGGATCGCCATCAGTCTCGAAGCGATCCCGGACCCATTCGCCGCTCAGCCGCGTGTAACGGAACGAGTACTCCGCCTCGACATTCACCACGACGGCTCTCGCGTCGGTCGGCATCGAGCCGTATGACGGGCGGTAGTAGTCGTCGTCCGACCGGCGGTACTTGCCTGCCGCCACACCCGCGCCGAACCTGAGGCCGACGATCGGCGTGAACCCGCCGCCGGCGACGAACTGCGGCGCGGGCGAGGGGCCGTCGTCGAGAACGTTGCGATAGCGCGCTGGCGTTCCATCGGTGATGCCGCCGCGCGCATCCCAGCGCGACCCGGACCAGCTGACCACGGCGCCGAGCGGATAGCCGCCGGACAGCAACTGGAGCTGGTTCGAAAACTGATCGAACGCCGGCAAGGGCGCGAAATAGTAGAACGGATAGCTGACAAGGGGGTTCAGATCGGGCCGAAGCTCGAGTGCGCCGAGCCCCAGCGGCGAGCTGATGATGCCCGCATCGATGCGCAGACTGTTGATCGGCTGGTAGCGGACCTGAGCCTGATAGAGGAGCGCGTCCCAGTCGCCGCCTGGCAGCCGCCGCGCGTAAGGCCGCACGATTACGTCGAGCGAGCTGTTGACGCGCACGGTGGTGGCGAAATCGAGCCAGACGAACGGATCGTCCGCGCGGTCCGAGGAACTGGCGACGGCGGCAACCGCTTCAATGGCCGTGCGTCCGCCGGGGAGCGTCTGCGCCGTGGCGTCAACCGCCATGAGGCCAAGGCAGACGAGGACGGCCGTGGTTCGCACGATCAGCTCCGGCCCACCAGCACGAGATGGCGCGTGGCGGCGAACACGGCGATGTCGACCGACGGCTGCTCCTCCGCGCCGGCCGCGCCGATGGAGGGCAGCGCATGCACGAGGGCCTGCACGGCTTCGGCGTCGAACTGCGTGCCGGCGTAGCGCCAGAGCTCGCGGACAGCCTCGGCCGCCGGACGCGCCGGCCGGTACGCGCGCGCGCTGGTCATCGCGTCGAACGCGTCGGCGACGTGGACGATCCTGGCGAGCAGCGGTGTCTGCTCGGAGGTCAGCCCGTGCGGATAGCCGCGGCCGTCGGGCCGTTCGTGATGCAGTTCGACGATGGGCACGTGCGCGGCGAGAAACGGAACGCTGCGCATGATCCGGGCGCCCAGTTCCGGGTGTTCCTTGATGATGTCGAACTCGTCCGCGGTGAGCCCCTCGGGCTTGCGCAGCACGTTGTCGCTGATGCCGATCTTGCCGATATCGTGGAGCAGCGCGCCGAGACGCAGCACGTCGAGCTCTTCGGCCTCGAGGTTCATCTGCCGTCCGACGGCGACGGAAATCGCGCTGACGCGTTCCGAGTGCCCCGCCGTATACGGATCCCGAGCGTCGAGCGCGAGTGCCAGCGCCCGGATCGCGCCGACGTAGGCGCTGCGCGTCTCGGCCTCGGCGGCCGACACACTGCGCATCATCGTGTTGAACGTATGGGTGAGCGCGTCCACCTCGAGACTGGATCCGGTTGGCTGCAGATCGACGCCGAACGTCCGCGACTGTGTCATTGACGTCAGCGACCGCGACAGCGTGTCGATCGGACGCGAGAGCGTTCGCGCCATCCACAGGCTGGCCACGCCGGCCAGGCAGAATGCGGCGAGTGCCAGGAGCAGCATGGCGCGCACCGCATCCGCGGTGACCGCGGCGGTCGAGGCATCGATCGAATCGAGCGCGTAGACGGCGGCGGTGCCCGGCTGGAACAGCAGCTGCACCGCGTACTCGGCGCGTCCAAGCTTGATGATCTGCGTTCCGGGTAGCGCCTGGAGCGCAGACGCTGTGAGGGCCTGCAGCACGTCCTCCGGAAGCGTCGTCGCGATCACGCGTCCGTTCCCGACGATCAGCGTCTTTGCGCCGGAGAGGACGGACAGTGTGCGGGCGTAGTCCTGATCGAGCGCCGTGGCCAGCTCGAGAATCCCGAGCTCGGCGTCCTGGATGGCGATCGGAGCCGTCACGCGCCGGTAGATCCCCGACGGAAGCGAGACGACTTCTTCTGCGTTGCGGCGGACCACGGCGGGCAGGGAGGCTGGCCAGTCGGCGTGGTGGCGGCCTGCCGCGGCGAGCACAAGCCCCGAAGGATCCGATACAGCGATTACATCCGGCTGGATCCGCGCGGCGACTTTTTCGAGCTCGCGCTGAATCGTGGCCACGAGCTCGGCGCGGGGCGCGCCGGTCGCGGTCAGCTCAGCACGATACGTATCGATCGCCGCTTTCAGCGTCGGGTTCTCCGCCAGCATCGCGACCTGCGCCTGGAGCTCGCGCGACTGCCGCTGCTCGAGCGCCGAGAGCATGCGCTGCCCGGCAGCCAGCTTGTCCAGCACGGTTCCGCGCACGTAGCTCCGCCCCTGCACGGCGATGAGCAGCAGCACGGCGGAGATCACGAAGGCGACCACCGCGAACGTGGCGAGCGTGGTGCGGACGACGAGCCGCGGCGGGCCGTGCCGGCGAAGCAGCCGCGTCACCGGTCCTCCTCCATGGGCAGCGCGAACTCGATGCGGGCCGTGCGTCCGCCGTCTACGCGGACCGACGTCTCGCTCTCGCCGATCCGTTCGTGCCACGCGCTCACCTGATACGTCCCCGGCGGCACGTCGTCGATGGCGAAGGAGCCGTCGGACGAGGGGATGCGGAAGTACGGATGGTCGAAGACCATGATGCTCGCCGTCATGTGCGAGTGGATGTGGCAGTACACCTTGACGAGTCCCGCCGTGGGAAAGCGGCGCGAGCGTGTCTCACCGCGAGGGTAGCGGCCCAGATCGAAGCTGTTGCCGCGCGAGAGCGAGAACACGTTGTGGAAGAACGGGTCGGAGTTCGGGAAGTCGATCGTCGATCCCCGTGTGACCGCCACGACGCGCGGCACGAACGCTTCGTCTTTCTGCATGATCGTCGCGTGCGTGCTCTCCACGCCAGCGTGGCGCGGAGCGTCTTTCAAGAACACGACGACGTTCGAGATTTCCGAGCCGCGTGGCGCGGGCCGGCTGACACGGCGCGACGGGTACACCCCTGATGGCGGCGGCGTCGCGGGCGGCATGACCAGCCGCACCAGGCCTTCGATCCGGCCGTTCTGCACCGCCGCGCGAGCTGCGGCGTCGAGCCGTCCGTCGACATCCGTCAGGCCGAGCGCCAGCAGCCACACCGCGGCAGCCGCGGTCCGTAACAGCACACGCCCGCACAAACCTGTAATCGTCGAGGCGGTCCTCACCGTGCAAGTCCTCGAGGCAAGACACCTGTATCTTACTGAATCCAGCCCGATTGTCCGGACACGTGTATCGCCTTCCGGCTCGCGGCGGCGAACGGCAGTGGGCAGGTTCGATGCCAGGGCCGCGGTCTCGGGCGGGGGAAGCGTCATTTGAGGCTGCCCGATCAGGGTGTGTGGGTCGTGCGAATCATCATCAGGCCGGTCGGTGGCGGGGCGTCGCTGCCTGCAGCGATTCGGTCAGTTCCGACTGCAGAAACGTGAACTCGCCGGGGATGTCCGGGCAGATCAGCCGACCGACCGCCGGACCGTTCACGAATGCGCGGCGGAGCGATCGGCGCTGCCCGTCGTCCATGACCAGGTGGTGCTCCGCCTATTCCAGTATGTTGCGTTCGCCCCCAGAGCGTCTCCGGCGATGCCGCGGATCGGCGTCGAAAAACTGCGGCTGGCACGACGGCGGTTGCCCAAGCGGGGGTCGCGATTTTCGGAGTCCGATCGAAGGAATAGCGGCGCACCCAAAGGCCCCGCCCTTCCCGACTCACTGCGCGCCTCGAAGCGCGCACCGGAGTGTCCGAGCCGCGGGCCGCGAGCCACGAACCCGCGAAGCGGCGAACCGGTGTGGGTTCACATGCGACCCAGCGAGCCGAGGAACGGCACGCCGCAAACCGCCGGACGTTGGCGAAGACTGCTTCCCAGCCGTCCGCGGCGTGGATGTTCGTGCAATACGCGAGGTGAGAATCGACGGAGAGCAGGAGGCCGAGTGCGGCGTCTCTCGGCGGGGAGCATGGCGCGCGCGCCAGCACCTCGCCCCCGATCGGGGCGAAGCGCGCAACCTCGGAGCGGGTGCCAACCTTGTGAACCCCTGAACCCTGTGAACCCATCGCGTCTTGACCGAGGAGGCGGCGGCCGTCATAGCTTTTAATTCGGCTAATCTTAGCCGATGCAACAACTCTTCAGCGTCGTCTTGTTCGGCGCGGCCGTCGTTTGTGCGGCGTCGGCGACGCTCGCGGTCGGCGGCAGTC
>JBOGIX010000636.1:0-5170 GCA_050744685.1 Vicinamibacterales bacterium
TCGAGATGCTCGGCAACTTCTCGTTCGGGAATTACTTCAAGCACGAGGCGATTCCGTACGCCTGGGAACTGCTGACGAAGGTCTGGCAGCTGCCGCCCGACCGCCTGCACCCGACGATCTTCGGCGGCGAGGGCGACATCCCGCGCGACGACCAGGCGTTCGCCATCTGGAAATCGCTCGTTCCCGCGTCGCGCATCGTCGAACTCGGCCTGGCCGAGAACTTCTGGCAGATGGGCGAGACCGGCCCGTGCGGACGATGCTCCGAGATCCACTACTATCGCGGCCCGCACGTGCCGTGCGAGGAGGAACGCAGCGGCGGCGAGTGCCGCGGCATCGACTGCAGCTGCGACCGCTACGTCGAGGTCTGGAACAACGTGTTCATGGAGTTCGACCGGCAGGGCGACGGCGTCCTCAATCCCCTGCCGGCGCCGTCCATCGACACGGGCATGGGCCTCGAGCGCATCACGGCCGTCATCCAGGACAAGCTCTCGAACTACGACACGGACCTCTTCACGCCGATCCTCGATGCCATCGGCGAGCGCGCCAGCCGGAAGTACGGCGCGACGATGGGCGATCCGGCGGACGTGTCGATGCGCGTCGTCGCCGATCATCTGCGGGCGATGACCTTCCTCATCGGCGACGGCGTCGTGCCCTCGAACGAATGGCGCGGATACGTTTTGCGCAAGATCATGCGGCGGGCGATGCGGCACGGCAAGAAGCTGGGCTTCGCCGAGCCGATGCTGCACTCCCTCGTGCCGGTCCTCGTCAGGGAAATGGCGGAGGCGTATCCCGATCTCGTCACCAGCCAGGAGAACATCGTCCGGATGGTGCGCAGCGAGGAAGAGCGTTTCGACGCGGTGCTGACGGCCGGCCTGCCACGGCTCGAAGACGCGCTCGACCGCGCCGAGGCGGGCAGGCGCGTCGTCCCCGGCGAGGACGCGTTCCGCCTGTACGATTCGCTCGGCGTGCCGCTCGATTTCATGGAGGATCTCGCGAGCCAGCGGAACCTGGCCATCGATCGCGAGGGCTTCGAACAAGCGATGGAAGCGCAGCGTGTGCGCGCCCGGGCGGGCAGCGCGTTCAAGGCCGGGGAGAAGGGGCTCGAGGTCGCGATCCCGCCGGAGTTCGAGGACCGGTTCACGCACGCGGGCGACGAATTCACCGGCTACGACTCGACCGAGCTCACGGGCGTGCCGGTGATCGGCGTGTTCGACGACCAGGGCCGGTGGGTCACGGAGCTCCGCGAGGGGCGCTCCGGCTTCATCGCGCTGCCGCGGAGCCCCTTCTATGTCGAAGCGGGCGGGCAGGTATCGGACGAGGGGCGTATCTACGGCGCGGACGGCTCGGAGGCGACCGTGAATCGCATGCTGCGCTATGCGTCTGGACGGCCGCGGCTTCACGCCGTCCAGGTGGCGCGCGGGTCGTTCCGCACGGATCAGATCGTCTCGGCCGAAGTGCGGAACGACGTCCGCGACTCGACCAGACGGAATCACACGGCCACGCACCTGCTGCACGCGGCGCTGCGTCAGGTGCTCGGCACGCACGTGAAGCAGGCGGGCTCGCTCGTGGCGCCCGATCGGCTGCGATTCGACTTCGTCCACTTCGCGGCCATCCCGCAGGATCAGTTGCTCGAGATCGAGCGCCTCGTCAACGAGCACGTCCGTCGCAATACGCCGGTGCAGACGGAAGTGCGTTCGACCGAGGAAGCGATCGCCGCCGGCGCGATGGCGCTGTTCGGCGAAAAATACGGCGACCGTGTGCGCGTCGTCTCGGTGCCGGGGTTCAGTATCGAGCTGTGCGGCGGCACGCACGTGCGCGCCACGGGCGACATCGGCCTGTTCGTGATCACCGAGGAGAGCGGCGTCGCAGCCGGGGTGCGGCGCATCGAGGCGCTGACCGGCGCCGGCGCGGTGGTCCGCGTGCAAGCGCAGCGCACCGCACTGCAGGCGGTCCTCTCTGCGCTGAATGCAGGGCCAGAGCAGGCAGCCGAGGCCGTGCAGCGGCTGCAGGCAGACGCGCGCCGGCTCGGGCGCGAAGTCGAGCAGCTGAAGATGAAGGTCGCGCTCGGCGGCCCAGCGCGCACGGGCGCGGGCGGCAGCGACGATACGAAGGACGTCGCGGGCATCAAGCTGATCGCGCGGCGCGTGGAAGGACTCGAGAAGGGCGCCCTGCGCGGCCTCTCGGATTCCCTGCGCGATCGCCTCGGCAGCGGCGTCGTCGTACTGGCGTCGGAGAACGACGGCAAGGTGGCGCTGGTCGTGGCCGTCACCAAGGACCTGACGTCGCGCGTCCAGGCGGGCCGACTGGTCAAGGAGCTGGCACCGCTCATCGGCGGCGGCGGCGGCGGACGACCGGACCTCGCCGAAGCCGGCGGGAAGGACCCATCCGGCATCGACGCCCTCCTCGTCCGGGCCGCCGACGTTCTAAAAACTCAAATGCAAAATTGAAATCGGGCGTGCAGATTTCGCACGCCCGTCCCGCCAACCCGGCGTAAATGCTCCATTTCCAGGAGGCACTCCCTTTGCCTCTGCTGAGCATACGGCCGGGGTCCCTCTACGGCGCCGGCCAGCCTGGTTGCCATCTTGACTACGTCCCGCCTCCTCCGGGCCGCGGCTGCGACCGCGGCGATCGTGCTCGCCTGCCCCGCGGCAGCCAGCGCGCAGATCTACGCCTGGCGCGACGCCGCCGGCAACCTCGTACTCTCGGACAAGGCGAAGGATCCCTCGGCCAAAACCTATAACATTCCCAGCCCTGCCAGCGCGTCAGCCTTCAGGGCGACCAGGCCGTTCAGCACGCGTGCCGCCGTGTTCCAGCCGCTCATCGAGGAGCACGCGGCCCTGAACACCGTCAGCCCGGACCTGGTGCGCGCGGTGATCCAGGCGGAGTCGGCGTTCAACCCGCGCGCGACGTCGCCCAGGGGTGCGATGGGGCTGATGCAGCTGATGCCGGCCACGGCCGCGGAGCTCGGCGTCGTCGACGCCTACGATCCGGAAGAAAACATCCGCGCCGGCGTGAAGTACCTGAAGCAGCTGCTGGACACGTACGACGGCAAGGTGGAACTGGCGCTGGCCGCCTACAACGCCGGGCCTGGCGCCGTAAAGAAGTACGGTGGCACCGTCCCTCCATATCGCGAGACCCGGAACTACGTCGCAAAGATCCAGAACGCGAGCACCTCGGAAGGCACGACCGGCCTCGCTGCGCCGGGCGAGCGCACGAAGGTCTACCGCGTCGTCGAAATCGTGGACGGCCGCGAGGTGGTGCGCTACACCGGCACGCCGCGCGAAGGGTCCGAGCGCGTCAAGGCCGCCGACCGGCGGTAGGGCGCGCAGGACCAGGCCGTCGATTGACGGGGTCACAGGACACAGGATCCGCAGTGCGACTCTTGATCAGAATGGTGGCAATCCTCGCAGCCGTGTGTGTCCTCGGTACGATGTGGCTCGTATCGGCGTTCTCGGCCAGCGGTGGTCTGCGAGCGCTCCTCACATCGGGTCTGCTCGGTGCCCTGACGATTGCGGGTTGGTTGATCGCCATGGTCGCGGGCCCAGTGGCAGCTGTTCAGTTGTGGAGGTTCCGGCAAAGCGGGCGTCGTGCCGGCATCGTCCTGTTCGGGTATGGCCTCGCGTATTATGTTCTCGGGCTGCTCGCGCTCCGGTCGCCTGAGGCGCCCACCCGGCAAATCGTCACGGCGGCAGCGATGTTTGCTTTGCCGCTAGTCGTCCTGCTCCTGCCGCAATCGCGGCGTTTGTTCGTTGGGGCACAGTCGAAGGCAGACCGCTAACTGCGCAGGAGTCGACAAGCGGCGGTGCCTCACACCGTGAAGTGGTGTGGTCTGGACCGAGTTGTTGTCTCGTTCGCCGCTGAGCGGCACCGAGTTAGCCAGACGGGATCTGCCACTCATGGTTTATCAAACGCGACTCGCCCTCTCGCTGGTTGTCGTCGCGCTGACAATCTGGTCGCTCGAGGGCAGGCAGAGCGACGTGCAACTTTCACTCACGCGCGACGAGATCGCCGCGGCGATCGAGTGGGGGCGCACAGCGCGTCCGGAAGGCTACACGCTGCGAACCAGCGCCGGCGTGCGCGTGGGCGCGGTGTTTACGCCTTATCTGCGCGTCGCCCTTGCCTCGCGCGTCGCAGCTGAATCCAATCAGCCTTTCGCGCCCGAGGATGTCACCCCACAGCTCATTGACCCGGTTGGTCCCGAATCTGGGGGAAGAGCAGTCGTGTACATTGCGATGCGCGTCGACGGCATCGAATCGCCCGCGGACCCGCAGGCGTTCCCGGACGTACGCCTTCTGCACGACCCTTTCGATAACGCGTCCACCGCAATCACATCAATGGGGGGCCGAAGGATCGGTCAGGGCAGGCGGATTGGGCCGAGGTACTTGCAGTACGGATTGGAATCAATGGCTGTGTATTCAACTGCGTCCTTTCAACGCGAGCAGTTGCGGGCGGGGATGGGAGTTGAGCTATTCGATCGAGCGCACGGTCGACGCTGGGAAAGAGCACCCCGGCGGTCATTACCACTTCAGATTTGTCTGCTTGGAGGTGAACCGGGCGGGCTAACAAGCCGCTGCAGCCGACGAGCGGCACCGATGATGTGCCAAGATTGAACTCGGTCATCCATTCAACGATCCGAAATGGGCAACTCCGGAATCGCCACCGGCCACGCCATTACCCTGATGATCACGACCCGCCACAACCGAATCGCTTATGCGTCGTGTCGGACGGTGCGGGTTATCGGCGTCTCGAGAAGGAGAGCGTCACATGGCTCAGGGCTCAGACTCGCAGGGACATACCTTCACCAAGAGCGTGCACGGTGTTCGCTACCAGGTGAAGGATGTCGCTCGCTCGGTCGCGTTTTATACGCAGCATTTCGGATTCGAGCTCAAACGCCAGCAGCTCCCCGCGTTTGCCAATGTGGCCCTCGGCGACGCCGAGATTCTGCTCAGCGGTCCCGGCGCGTCGGGCTCCCGGCCCTTGCCGGACGGACAGCAGCAGGAGCCGGGCGGCTGGAACCGGGTGGTGTTGAAGGTCGCCGATCTTCCAGGCTTCATCGCCGAATTGAGGAAGGCCGGAGTTCGCTTTCGCAACGAGATGGAAACGGGTCCGGGCGGCCGACAAATCCAAATAGACGATCCCGACGGAAATCCAATCGAGCTGTTCGAGCCGG
>JBOGIX010000637.1:0-8596 GCA_050744685.1 Vicinamibacterales bacterium
GGCTTGGCCAGGTTCTGCTGCTTGGCGAAGAACGCCTGGGAGGTGAGCGAGGTGTTCTGTACGAAGCCGAACCCGACGCCGCGGAAGGTGTTGGTTCCGGCCTTGGTGACGGCATTGATGACGGCGCCGGAGGTGCGGCCGTACTGCGCGTCGTACTGGCCGGTGATGACCTGGAATTCCTGGATTGCCTCGATGGGCGTTCGCGCCTGGGTTCCCGCGCGTTGCCCGATGACGTCGTCGTTGTTGTTGCCGCCGTCGAGCATGTAGTTGTTGTTGCGCGGGTCCTGCCCGTTCACGGCGATCGAGTCGCTGCCAAACGACTCCGTGCTGATCGTGGGGACGATGCCCGGGAGGAGACCGACGAAGCCGACGAAGTTGCCGTTGATCGTCGGGAGCTCGACGAGCTCGCGGGTGGTGATATTGCCGCCGATCTCCTTCGACGTCACGTCGACCAGCGGGGACTCGGCCGACACGTTGACCGTCTCGCTGAGCGACCCCACTTCGAGCGGGACGTCGATGGTGGCCGTCTTTCCGAGCTCGAGTTGCACGTCCCGGCGGGTGAACTTCTTGAAGCCCTGCAGCTCGGCGGTGATCTCGTAGCGGCCTGGAACCAGGCCGCTCGCGAAGTAGGTGCCGTCGGCGTTGCTCACCAATTCCCGGAACATGCCGGTGTCCTGGTTGCGTACGGTGACGGTTACGCCCGGCAGCACCGCCCCCTGGGGGTCCTGGACGCGGCCGCGGATCTCGGTGGTCCCCTGCTGTGCTGCCACGGGTGTGCCGGCCAGCAGGATCGCCAGTACACAGCCAGACATGCGCGTCATTTTTTCTCCTCGCGGGCGGCCTGCTTGCGGCCAGGGGGCCATCTTGCGGCGCCTTACAGAAAAAGAAAACCCTTACAGGTTCCGCGAAGCCGGATGTCCGCATCCACGGCGTTGGATCACTGGAGCCGCGCCAGGATGGACCGACGGATTCTATTGGTGGGCGGACGAGACGACTCCGCGCGTGACCGGGCGCCGTCGCAATCGTGATGCCGAATGTTGGTTCGGCGGGGCCTTCGTGACCGCAGAGGCGGAAGCCACGGATCGAGACCATCCTCACACTCGGCAGTAGCGATATCGCCGTGGGGAGATGTTCCCTGGCGACACGCCGCGAGGACGAAGATCTGCCCCGGTGTCGGCCGGCCGCCGGCGAGGACAAAGGAAAGCCGCAAGGTCGCCCCTTGGCGCAACAGGCCGGCGGAAAACGCCGCAAGATGGCCCCCTGGCTACAAAAAGGCCGCCCGCGAGGATAATAGATGTCACCGCCTGTCCCAGCAGGTGCGCGCTGACGGGGCGCGATCGTCATCCATTCCGGGGCGAGAGACTCCATGCGACTTCGATATCGTGTTACGCCTGTTCTGTGCCTTGCTGCGCTGCTTGCCGCCGCCCCCGCCTCGGCGCAATACGGCGCCGGCGGGTTCTCGGATCCGGCCACCGGAGAGTCCTACCACGTCGAGATTGGCGGATATCTCTGGAACCCCACGCCAACCGTCCTGATCACCAGCGAATCGCTCGGCATCATCGGCACCCAGATCGACTTCATCGAGGACTTCCAGATCGAGAAAGCGACATTCCGGCAGCTGAAAGTCGTGCTGCGGCCGGGGCGCAAACACAAGTTCCGCTTCGAGTACACGCCAATCAGCTACGAGAACGAGTCCGCCACGTTGCGGCGCACGATCGTCTTCAACGGCCAGCGGTTCGACGTGGCCCTCCCGATCGCGGCGGAAATGAAGTGGAACGCCATGCGGTTCGGCTACGAATGGGATTTCGTCTACCGGGACCGCGGGTTCGTCGGGCTCCTGCTCGAGGCGAAGTACACAGACGTGGAGGCCACGCTCGCGAACGTGCTGGTCGGCGAGGAGTTCGTCCGCGCCAGGGCGCCGATCCCGGCAATCGGCATCATCGGGCGTGCCTATGTGGTTCCCAACGTGTCGATCACCGGAGAGTTCAGCGGCTTCCGGCTGCCCGAGAGCATCGACGAGAACTACCGCGGCAGGTACTACGATTTCGACCTCTATGGAACGGTGAACTTCAACGATCACATCGGTGCGCAGGCCGGCTACCGATCGCTGACGGTCTTCTACCGCGTCGACGAGGACGAAGGGGATCTCAAGATGAAGGGGTTGTATTTCGGCGCGGTCGTCAGGTTCTAATCAGCTTCCCGCTTCCAGCTTCCAGCTGCGCGACACAGCCACGGGCTGATTGCTGCGGGAACGAGCGGGAAGCTGGAAGCAGGCGATCAGCGCTCCGGGCGCATCCACACGCCCAGGAACCGCTCATCACCGCTCGTCGCGTCGTGCTCTGACGGTCTGAAGCCGGTACTCGAGACAATGCGGAGTGCCAGGCCGCCGCGTGCTGAGTCCAGCGGAACATCTATCCTCCGCTCCTCCCCCGCGGCCAGTCGAAGATCGCGGCGCCAGCCGTCTGCTTCGAGCGTCACCGTGTTCTCGACCGGCCCGTTGCGCAGGATGAGCGGCATCGCGTTCCGGGGCACGAGGCTTTGGACCACGACGCGAGACTCCCGCGCACCACCGACCCAGAAACCGTCAGGCTCGGGAAAGCTGCGGTCGTCGAGAAAGAACACCGTCGCGTCGCCGTAGCGGACGGCGCGGCGCGCCATGTCGCTCGTCAGTCTGTCGTCTGGCCGCAGGATGCTGACCGGCTCGATCGCCAGCCCGCCGACGACCCGCTGCGCTTCCTCGTCGCCTCGAACCACCAGGCCGCGCACGGGCAGCGGAAAGCGCAGCGGCATTGAGGCTGCCGGGAGTTGTATCGTATGCAGGGCGAATTGATCACGCGCGATCCCGATCATGAGCCAGCCCGGTGCGCCCTCCGGAACCACGGTGACCCGATACTCTCCCGCTGGGAGCGGTGGCACTGAAAACATGGTCGCGTCGCGTCCGGTGGGACGGATCGAGGCCGTCCGCGACATTTCGATCCGCAGCCGCCCGGGGACCTGGCGCGCCGGCACTCGCGATGCGCGGTCGAGGGCCACGGCCAGCACACGAGGCTCTGCGGCGAGCGCCTCGAGCAGCTCCAGCTGGGACACGACCGGCCGGCGGCCATTCGATCCCTCGAACGCCCAGACCACCGTGGACGCCGTCATAATCGCGACCGCGATGGCCGCGACCGCGGCCGTCTGGAGCGATGTCCGATCGCGAAGCCTTGCGGACACGTCCACGGTGCGCAGCAGCAACCACGCTCCGACCAGCACGGCAATCCAGATCGAGATGGCGCGAAACAACGGCACATCGGTGTCCCGCGCCCACAACGGCGCCGCAGCCGTCAGGTCCGCCAGCCGGCCCGCCCACTCGAGCCACAACCCCGGCGCCTGACGGGTGTTGAAGGCCATGCGTCCACGATCCACGCCGATCACCGCAAGGGACGCGAGCGCGGTCAGCGCCAGCGACGCCGAGGCAAGAACGCGCGTCGCACGATGCTCGATCATCGTCCAGCCGACGGCGGCGGGAACGACCAGCAACGGCAGCACCGGCGCGAAGAACCGTGCCGGCGGGCTCCAGCCACCCCACCACATCGCGAAGTGCGTCACCGTGAGCAGGTACGGCACGATGACGAAGAGCAGTTCGAGCGCGAGACGCCGCCACTCCGGCCGCGCCAGCATCATGACGAGCGCTCCCAGCGCGAATCCCAGGACGGGCGCGTACGCGATCAGGCCGAATCGCTGATCGAAGAGCAGCCCTCCGAGTCCGCCCGGCACGAAGGCAAAGGATCCGATTTCCCCAGGTCCGTAAGGCGCAGACGGATCGGGCGTGCCATAGACGGCGATGAAGTAGCCGACCCACAGGATGGCGCTCACCGCCGGGATCGACAGGAACGCCACCGCTTTCGCCGCGGGATTCTTCGTGGTCGAGAGACGCAGGAGGACGAGCGCGCCAAACCCGCCGGCAATCACCGCGAAGCGGGAGTGGAACCAGGGCAGCGCCGCGAGCGCCGCTCCGTGCAGCAGCCACGGCAATGCCCTGGTGGCGCCGCTCTTCGATTCCTCCTGCGCGCGCAACAGCGCCCAGAGACCCGTCAGCGCCAGAATCCCGCCCACCCCGTCGGGATACACCGTGAAGCTCTGAAAGATCGTCGTCACGGGAAATGTCACCGCCGCCCATCCGAACCAGGCGGCGCCATCGCGATCCGCCGCCATGCGGGCGAGGCGCCATGCCAGCCCGGATCCGGCGGCCGCGAGCACGACGAGCAAGGTCACAACCGCCGGGTAACCGCCAATCGCAAACGCAGGCGCCACCAGCACCGGCAGGCCCGGTGCGTGCACGGAATAGATCTGCCCGTCCCGCCCGCGGCGCTGTACGTGCGGTGGCAGATCGCCGGCATAGTACGCGCGGTAGTCGCCGCGCCTGTGCACGTCCTCGATCGACAGATCGCCGTCGGAGAGCAGGCTCTGTGTGATCACGAGATAGTGCGGCTCGTCGCCGCCCGGGATCATCGGCGCCACGCGCCATGCCGACAGCGCGAAGATCGCCAGCGCCGCCGCGACGGCGACGGGCAGGAACACCGTGAGATGACGTCGGCGCGGCAGCGATGCCAGCATCAGCAGCGACACGGCGATCCAGATCAGCCAAGCCGCCGGCCCCGACCAGATGAGGAACGCCGCCGGCGCCGGACACGGCGCCCACGGCAGCAGCACGATGACGAGCAGCGCCGTCGGCAGGAGCGAGGCGCCGGCACGCCAGAGCGCGACGACCCCGGCGGCCGCGCCGATGGCGACGACAAGGGATGCGAGCGAGAGCGGAAGGATGCCGATACGCGCGCCGTCGGGCGACTCGAATCCGAGCGTGCCCTGCGAGACCCAGGCCGTCAGGGCGGCAACCGTCACAGCGGCGATGGGCGCCAGGCGAGACATTCAGCGTGTCGTAATCAGCTTCCAGCTTCCGGCTTCCAGCTTCCGGCTTCCGGCTTCCGGCCAGGCTGTCAGCGGAAAGCTGCTGGAAGCTGGTAGCTGGAAGCTGGAAGCGGAAAGCTATTTCTTTTCCACCGGCGACTGCGGGCGCCCACCGTCCTTGCTATAGAGGCGCCGGTAGTCTTCCGCTGTGCCGAGAATCCGCTTCACGTAGTTCTGCGTTTCCGGGAATGGAATATCGTCGATGAACTCGTCCTGGTCGAGGTCTCCGCGTTCGGCCTTCCACCGTACGACGCGATTTTCGCCGGCATTGTAGCTGGCGAGCGCGAAATGGACGCCGCCGAACCGTTTGGCGAGCTGCGAGAAGTACAGCGTGCCGAGCTGGATGTTGGTCTGGGGAACCGTCAGCGAACTGGTCCGGAACGATCGGATGCGCAGCGATCGCGCGAGGCGGCGGCCCGTTGCCGGCACGATCTGCATCAGGCCCCAGGCATTCGCCACCGAGCGCGCGCGCGGATCGAACGTCGACTCCTGACCGATCAGGGCCGCGACGATGTAAGGATCGAGGCCGCGGGCGGTCGCGTGTTTCCTGATGAGATCCCAGTACACGAGCGGGAAGATGACCTGCCGGATCTCCACCGGCAGCTCATGGCCTTCGGCGGTCAACGATTGCGGATAGGCGCGGCGCATCAGCGTGATCGCCCGGCGCAGTTCACCCTTCTTGTGATACGCCCACGCCATCGTGGCTTCGATCGCGGGACTCGTGCCCCACTGGCGCCGGGCGTACTCCAGTTCCGCCACGGCATCGTCGTACATGCCGTTCGCGAGCAGCAGGCGGATGCGGTCGGCGGTCGGTGGGGGCGAAGATGGCGGCGCCTGGGCGGAGGCCGCCACGGGACGATCCGCAGTCAGCGCGCCTGACCCGCGCGCGATGCGACGGCTGGCGAGGCGGCCGTAGTACGAGTTGCCGTAGTCGTCGTGTACGAGCTGGAAGCGGGCCTGCGCGCGTTCACCAGCACCCAGCCGTGCGTGCGCACGGGCGGCCCAATACAGGTACGAGGGGCGATAGTCGGAACGCGGAAAGGCCTCCGCCGCGCGCTCGAACAGCTCTATCGTCCTGGCGTAGTCCTTCGTACGGTAGCTCCACCATCCGGCCTTCCACGCGGCGCGCTCGGCACGGGCGCCGTTCGGAAACCGCTCGAACAGCTCGGCGAACGTGTCGGCGGCGGCTCGATCGTCGTTCTCGAGGATGTAGTGCGTGCCAAGGTTGTTCAATGCTTCCTCGGCCCACGAGCTTTCCGGGAATTCGGCCACCAGGGCACGCGTGCGCGACACGAACTCGTCGTGGCGCCCGAGCTCGCGGAGGGCGGAAAGATAGAAGAATCGCGCCTCGGCTTTTCGCGACGCGCGATCGAGATGCGGCGTCAGGCCGTCGCGCGCCGCGGCGTACCGGCGCAGGAAGAAGTCCGACTCGGCGATGCGAAGCTCGGCGAGCTCGCGATCGTCTCCGGATGCCTCCTTCTGGACGTCCTGGAAGCCCGAGCGCGCCTCGGCGTAACGGCGCGCGCCAAACAGCATGGCCGCGCGGCCGAGATCCGCCTTGTAGCCGGTCCGCACGATCTGATCGCCGAGTGCCTCGATGTGCGAAGCGGCCGCGGTAGCCGCGTCGGTGAGCGCGAACTCGTAGTAGACGCGCAGGTACGCTTCCGCCGCCGTCTTGCGATCGCCAGCCGCAAGGGCGGCGCGCCCCAGGCGCGACAGCACTTCTTCGTTCACGAGGCGCGTGTCCGCCGCCAGACGCTGATAGATCGCCGCAGCCGCGCGGTGGTTCCCCGACATTTCCTCGGCTTCCCCGTGCGCCAGGGCGGCGGCCAGCGCGAGAGCGCCCTCCGGCTTCCCGTCTGTCAGGCTATCGAGGATCTTCCTGGCTTGCTCGTGGTCGTTCAGGCGAAGCGCCGCAAGCCCCTTGTAGTACTCGACGTAATCGGCAATCGCCTGATTGCTGCGAAGCCCGCGCAGGGCCGCGAGCGCGTTCGCATATTCGCCATCCTGATACTGACGAACGGCCGCCGCGAGACGATCGTTGGCCGCATTCGTACGCGCGCTGCGATCGGACGAGGAGGGCACGAGCCACAGGTCGCTGGCCTTGCGGGGAAGCGCGGGGTGAACGGTCGACCTGAGGGAGGACTGGCTTTCGGGCGTGTGGGCGCTGGCGAGCGTCGCGAGGCTGATCGCGAGGACCTGAATCAGCCGAACCGTCACGCCGACCCGCCGAGGAGCGCAGGATCGCCACCCGCGAGCGTCTGGATCAATTCCTGCTGAAAGAGCGTCCCCCGCGCATCGACCGCAGCCGGAATGCGTTGTTCGTACAGCTTGCGAGCCCGTTCGATCTCGGGCCTCAGGCGCGTGAGCAGATCGTGTTTCTCACGGCCGATGCGGACCGCCGACTCGTTGTAGAGCTTGATCTCCGACACGAGCAACCGCGCGTAGCGGCGTGCGCTGTTGCCGTCCTCGGCCACCGACGGGCCATTGCCGCGGGCGCCCGTGCCACCGCGACCGGCCGGCTCCGACGCGAGCGACGAACGCATCGCTTCGGCCGCCCGAGCCGCCGTGAGATGGGCCAGGTTCACCGACGCGTGACGTCCGAGAATCTGTATCGCCTCGGGCCACGAGGCGGGTGCTTCTCGCGGCTCGCTCACGCCGTCATCCGCGTAGAGGACGGCAACGGGCTGCGCGCCGACGATGAGCGGCACCGCGATGGCGGCGCAGTCGGGCGGCAGCGCAGCGAATGGGGGCGCGAGTGGTCCCGCGCCGCCGGCGGTCGTGACGGGTTCGCCGCGGCGGCACACGTCGCCGAGCAGCCCGGCGTCCGAGACGGAAATCTGCAGCCCGGTCAGCGGAGTGGTGAAGCCGGCCGTCTTCCAGATGCGCAGGGTGGGCCCGCTCACGACGAACAGCGCTACGCGCGGCGCTTCTAACGCCGTCGACGTCAACAGCGCGCCGAGCACGTCGGTGAGCGATCGTGCCGCATCCATCGACCGCAGCGCGGCAAGCAGGCGTTCGACGATCGCGAGCTGCGACTGGCGTTCGGTCACGCGCGCATCGGCCACTGTCGACACCAGCTGCTCGCTGCGGCGGGTCTCCTCGGCGCGTTCGCGGCGTTCCCGGGCCAGCGCCGACTCCGCGTCGGCACGGGCGGCGAGCAATCCGTCTATCTGTTGCTTGAGCGCGAACTGCTGCTTCGATGCCTGATCGAGCTCCCGCTGGAGCTCCTGCCGCGCGAGTCCAAACTGATGGCGCTCCGCCGCGAGCTGCGTGGAGCCGCGTTCGCGCTCCTGCCCCACGGCCTGCTCGAGCGCCTGCTCGAGCTCGGCGCGCACGCGTCCCGCCGCTTCGGCGGCTGCCTGCTCGCCTTCCCCTCGCAGGCGCGCCGATTCCGCCTCGACGCGGCGTCCGGCTTCAGCACGGGCTTCGTCGAGAGCCTGCTCGAGTTCCTGGCGGACGCGGGCCGCCGCTTCGGCAGTGGCCTGCTCTCCTTCCGTGCGCAGGCGCGTCGATTCGTCGGCGATTCGCTGCTCCGCCTCGGCGCGCGTCCGTTCGAGCTCGCGCTCCAGCTCCTCGCGGACTCGCGCGGCCGTCTCGACTGCCGCCTGCTCACCCTCGGCGCGCAGGCGATTCGCCTCGTCTGCGA
>JBOGIX010000638.1:0-2288 GCA_050744685.1 Vicinamibacterales bacterium
GCCGTAGCCTTGGCGGAGGCTGGCCGGCTTGTCCGCCGTTAGCTTCAGCGAAGGCGGGCGGGCGCGCAGTCCGCTCTGCGGCTCCGCAAACGAGTGCGAAGTTCTCGTTGCGAGCCGCACAACGGGCAAAGTGACGGATAGTACCACAGCGAGCAAGAAGCTCGCCCGCGGCGACCGCGCCGCCATCGCCGGTTCCACACGCCACACATGCCTGGGTCAGACCCGGAAATCAGCGACGCGATCGGCGCCGTGCCGCGCGCGCACACGGCTCGAGAGCGCCACGCCGCCGGTGAGGAAGATGCGGATCCCCTGTTCCACCGAGATGTCGGGAAACGACGCTTTCTCCCGCGGGCAGATGATCACGTCGCCCAGATAGAGATGATTGGTCGGCACGTAGACCGCCACGAGCGGCTCCGGCCCCGCGCCGCGATCGAGCGTGAACTCCTTCGTGAGGAACCCGAGCACGAAGCCGCGCGAGGCGTCTTCGACCAGCACGACGCGCTTGAACCCGTACTCGTTGTCCGGCGAGAAGGCGACAACAAGCTGCTTGACGGGCGAATAGATCGTGCGGAAGACCGGCACGCGCAGCAGGTATCCCTCGGCGCGCTGCAGCACGCGCTTGCCGAGCACGTTGGTGGCCAGCGCGCCGACGAGCAGCACCAGCAGCGCCGTCGTGACGATCCCCAGCCCCGGGATGTCCCTGGAGAACCACCCCGCGTACAACGGCCCGACGAAACCGTCGATCAGCTGGAAGATCCAGACGAACGCGAACACGCTGATGACCAGCGGGACGGTGACGAAGAACCCCGCGATGAAGCTGCGCCGGACCCACTGAATCAGTGCCGCCACAACCACACCACCGTCGCCGCCGCGAGCGCGAGACGATAGACGGCGAACCCGTCGAGTTTGTGCCCTGCGAGGAAACGCAGGAAGTACTTGATCGTGAGATAGCCGACCAGGGCGGACACGGCGATGCCGACGGCAAAGAGGGCCACCAGATCGGTGGTGATCTGCATCTCCGCCAGCTCCAGCGCCTCCTTGCCCGCCGCGGCGATCATCGCCGGAATGGCCAGCAGGAACGTGAAGCGCGCCGCCGCGTCGCGGCGGACGCCGAGGAACATCCCCATCGCAATGGTCGATCCCGATCGCGACATGCCGGGCACCAGCGCCGCCGCCTGCGCGCACCCGATCAGGATCGCCTCGAACCAGCCGAGCGAGTCCTCGCCGCGCGCGCGCGGTCCCAGCCGCTCCGCGAGGAGCATCGCGACTGCGCCCACGGTGAGCGCCCCCGCGGCCACGGCGGGCGTGCGCAGGGCCCGCTCTACGGCGTCCGTGTACAGCAGCCCCGCCACCACGATTGGCAGCGTGCCGACGACGATCCGCTGAACGAGGCGGCCCGCCGGCGGCGGTTCGGTGGAGGCGGCCATGGGCAGCGCGCGCGTCATCGCCAGGATGTCCGCGCGAAAGAACACCACGATCGCGAGCAGCGTGCCGACGTGCAGCGCCACGTCGAAGGCGAGGCCGAGCTCGGGCGGCGCCTCCCAGCCGAAGAACGCCCGCGCGAGGATCAGGTGAGCCGAGCTCGAAACCGGCAGGAACTCGGTGAGCCCCTGGATGATCCCGAGGAGGACAGCAGCCGGAAGGTTCACGGAGCCGCTATGATACGCGGCGCCGCGCGGGCTTCCGCGCGTCTGACTTGCGCGTCTCCGGCGCCGGCGTGCTGACGACGACCTGTCCCTTCAGCGGCTTGCGCCCCTGCAGCATGATCGCGATCGCTGCGGCGATGAACACCGTCGAATAGGTGCCGCTGATGATGCCGACGAGCATCGTGAAGGCGAAGCCTCGGAGTACCTCGCCGCCGAAGAGAAACAGCGCAATCACGCTCAACAGCGTCGTGCCCGCGGTGATCACCGTGCGGCTCAGCGTCTGGTTCACGGCGTTGTTGACGATCGCCGAGAGCGCCAGGCCACGGGCGCTGCGGTTGCGCGTGTTCTCGCGCACGCGGTCGAAGATGACGATGGTGTCGTTGACCGAGTAGCCGGTGATGGTCAGCAGGCCGGCAACGACATTGAGCGTGATGTCGTACTGGAAGAACGCCAGGAACGACAGGCAGATCAGGAGGTCGTGCAGGGTCGCAGCGATCGCGCCGACGGCAAAACTCAACTGGAAGCGCAGCGCGATGTAGACGAGGATGCCGCCGAGCGCCAGGACCGTGGCCCAGATGCCCTGCCGCCGCAGCTGCTCGCCGACGGCCGGGCCGACGATCTCGGTGCCGATCACCTCGAAGG
>JBOGIX010000639.1:0-3210 GCA_050744685.1 Vicinamibacterales bacterium
GGCCTGTACGAGATCCAGATCTTCGACAGCTGGGGATCGGCCGATGGGATGAAGACCTCGGACGGCGGCGCGATCTATCACCAGTGGATCGAGGAGCGCGGCGTGGGCGGCTCGGCGCCACTCGTCAACGCGTCGCGGCGGCCGGGAGAATGGCAGTCGTACCAGGCGTGGTTCCGCGCACCGCGGTTCGATGCTTCGGGTAAGAAGACGGAACCGGCGCGATTCCTCCGCGTGCTGTATAACGGCCAGCTCGTGCAGAAAGACGTCGCCGTGAACGGACCCACGCGTGCGCACCTGTCCATCCCTGAAGCACCGCAGAATCCCCTGATGATCCAGGGTGACCACGGCCCCGTGGCACTCCGCAACATCCACGTCCGTCCCCTGCGCCCCATCGTCGTTCGATAGGCCCGCCGCTCCGCAGCGCGCCTGGTCAGCGGAGCGACGGCATCAGGCAAGGATCGACCGCGGCAGCGCGTCGATCCGGCGAATCGCGATGCGCCGGTAGAAGACCTCCGCCGCCTCGGATTGCAGCTGGATGCGTCCCTTCGTCAGCGGGACCGCGCGTCCATCGACTGTGCGCCGCAACCCGGTAAGGACCATGGCGACGCGGCCATTCACCACGTGCGCGCTGGTCGATCCAAGGCAGTAGAGCTCGAGTGCGTTCCACTGCCCGCTGGGTTTTTCGTGGTCGGCGTCCTTGATGATGCGCCGGCTGACGCCGATCGCGCGGGGCGCGCCCTTGCGGTAAATCGGATCGCTCTTCGGGTTCCCGGGATCCGGGGACACGGCCTCGGCATCAGCGAGGACGCCTGCGAGGCCATAGAAGTCGCCACAGTCTCCCTCCTGGATCTGAAACTCGAACGACTGCATCCAGAAGCCGTAACTGGCGCCATGGTGGCCGACGGCGTGATAGAGGCAACCGCTGTCGCGCACCGCCTGCGCGCGCGGCGGCCAGCGCCGCTCGCCCCACTTGAACTCGAACCGCAGGTGGTAGTTCTCGTGCTCGGCTCGCGTGGTCAGCGCGCCGTAGACTTCCCCCGAAATCCGGATCGCGGGCTCGCCGTCCATGGACACTATGGAGAACACCCGTGACGGATCACGGTTGACCCCAACGGGCTGCAGGTACTGGCCCCGTTCGTCACGCGGCTCCCCTGGTATGTCCACGCCGGGGAATGGCTTGCCGAGGTAGGTGTCCCACCCGCGCAGGTCGGTCCCGTCGAAGAGCGGCGCCCATGCCTCCTGCGCCGCGCGGCCGGCCCCTCCCCGACTGCCGAGCACGAGCGGCAGCGCGCCTATTGCGGCGATCGCTGTTCGGCGAGTCATGCTTCGGTGAAGTATGACCTGCCGCGCCCGCGCGCGGCCAGCAGGAACGCGCCTGTCAGCGCCATTCGGCCAAACTGTGGGTGCGAATCACGTCGAGAGAGGAAAGCGATCAGGTGGTCTTCGTGACTCCAGCGACCACGCCGCGCATGTAGGCGATCGACTCGATCATGCCGGGCAGGGGGTTCCTGGCTTTGATCTCGTACTCGAGGCCGACCTGCCCCTCGTAGCCGATGTCGAGGAGCGTGCGGAACAGGGCGGGGAAATCGATCAGGCCGCGTCCCACTTCGACCTGGCTGTCGCGATCGGTCTTCACGGCCAGATCCTTGACGTGCATGTCGTAGAGGCGATCCTTGAACTGGCGGCACGACTGGACGGGGTCCGTGCCAGTGCGCAGCGTGTGGCCGACGTCGATGCACAACCCGAGACGCGGGTCGCGCGATTTGATGGCCGCATACGCATCCTCGGGACGGGGCCAGTGCTTGTCTTCCGGCCCGTGGTTGTGGATGGCCACCTTGATGTCGTAGCTCTTCGCCATCTGCTCGATGGTGTCGAGCGCCGCCGGGTCGGGGGCGACATAAATCAGCGGGAAACCGGCGTTCTTCGCGTACTCGAAATCCTTCTTGATCTGCGCCGCGTCGTTCGGCAGGGTGATCGTCCCGCCGCCCATGATGGTGATCCCGGCCGCCTCGATCTTCGCCCGCAGCGCCCGCGTCGCCTCGGGCGGATCGGTGCGGGGAACGTGCACGTCCTTGAACGTCATGTACCTGACGCCCAGCGCTTTCGCCATCTCGAGCGCCTGATCGAGCGGAAACTCCCGCATCGAGTACGAGGCCACGCCCAGCTTCAAGGGACTTGCGGGTCGCAAGGCCGCGGCGCTCGATTGCGCACGTGCGTCTGAGCCCGCGCTCGACCAGGCGGCAGCGGCGGCTGCGGTTCCAAGAAAAGCACGGCGCGAGAGGCGGGTCGTCATCTGGGCTCCTCTTTTCATGCGAAGAATTCTACTCACGCTCTTCGCTGTTCGGCGTTCGTTGTTCGCCGTTCGCTCGATGCCGCGTCACGATCCAGGTTCGTTGTCGGTATGGCGCGAGGCGCGTGGCCAGAACGTGGCGTTGCCCCGAAACGAACAGCAAACAGCGAATTCATCGCACCTTCTTCCCGTCGATTCGCGTCGCCGTCTTCGGATCGTTGCGATCCTCGCGCCACGTCGGGTGATGGAAGTGGATCACGAAATCCCCGTTGCGCGAGATGACGGCATTGTCGAACGTCAGCGTGCCGATCCGCTGCCAGTTCTGGAAGGTGCGGCGGGTCTTCGCGGCTGACCCGCTCGATTCCCCCTGGTCAGTGACGTCGATCGTGAACCGCAGCGTCCGCCTGGGCAGCGGATCGCCGCGATCGAAGATCTGCGCCATGATCTCGTCGCGGAAGTCGAGCGCCGCCCCTTCGATCCGCGGCTGATCGGGCGCCACCAGGAGGCGCATGAACGCGGGCGCCCGCGTCGGCTCGTCCGCCGGCTTGCCCAGCTCCGCGATCGGATACAGCTGACGGATGCCCGGTTCCTTGTCGACACGGGTGAAGACGAGCCCGACCATCAGCAGCAGCCCGACGCCGGTGCCGCGCCGCGCCAGCGTGGTGTCCGGCGCGTTGCGGAGCTCGATGTCGTTGATGTACTCCGTCGTCGCGCCGCCGATATCATCCTGCGTCATGAAGTTCGCCGTACGCAGCGGTCCGACGTGGTTCGGATCGGTCGTCGGGAAGAGCTTGCCGACCATCGACAACGACCGCATGCGCCCACGGCGCGTTTCGGTACAACAAGTCGAATAACGCGCGACCACGAGCGCCTCACTACCCTGCCGGAAGTAGCCCGAGTAGCCGCTGTCCGTATCAATC
>JBOGIX010000640.1:0-3941 GCA_050744685.1 Vicinamibacterales bacterium
CTCTGAGTACAGACGCCGCAAGATAGCCCCCTGGCAGCGAACGGGCCGCCCGCGAGGACACACTCGGAGTACAGACGCCGCAAGATAGCCCCCTGGCAGCGAACGGGCCGCCCGCGAGGACAAGCTATGTTACGCTGCTGACCTTGCCTATGCACGTCCTGCTGCTGCGGCCGGTACCTGGAAACGACCGCTTCGGGCTCGGCCCCTTCTTCCGCATCGAGCCGCTCGGCATGGAATACATCGCGGCGGCGCTCGAGGGGCGCGGCCATGCGGTGACGCTTGCGGACCTGCGCTTCAGCCGCGCGCTCGACCATCAGGTGCGCAGGGCGCGGCCGGGGCTCGTCGGCATTGCCGCCATGCACGCGCTCGAGACCGACGAAGTGCTGGCGCTCGCCGCGCGTGTGCGCCGCCTGCTGCCGGACACGCCGATCGTGGTCGGCGGCCACACGGCAGCCGCGTATCCGAATCCCTTTCTCACCGGTCCCGTCGACGCGGTGGTCCTGGACGATGGCGAGCGCGCCGTGCCGGCGATCGCGGATGCGCTCGCACGGCGTGTGCCTCTCGCGCAGGTGCCCGGGCTCGCCCTCCGAGACGCCGGCGGCGAGATCGTCACGACCGAGGTGAACCCGGAGCCGTATCACCTCGACGACGTGCCGCGTCCTGCGCGGCAGCACGTGGCGCCCTGGCGTCGGCAATACGCGTGCCTCGCGCACCGACCGGCATGGCTGATCGAGACCGCACGGGGCTGCCCGTGCAGGTGCTCGTTCTGTTCGATCTGGCAGCTGCACGCGCGGTCGGTGCGCGAGCACTCGATCGAGTCGGTCTGCGCGGACTTTGCCGAGGCCGGCGATCACGTCTTCGTCGCCGACGATCTCTTCTGGTATCACCCCGCGCGCAGCCTGGCGCTGGCGCAGGAGCTTCGCCGCCGCGGCATTCGCAAGCAGTGGATCCTGGTGCAGAGCCGCGTCGACCTGGTCGCGCGGCACGCCGGCCTCCTCGAGGCGTGGCGCCCGCTGGCGCGCGACTTCGACATCTTCTTCGGCCTGGAAGCGGCGACGAACCAGGGGCTGTCCGGGCTCGTCAAGGATGCGACGATCGATCAGACCGCCGAAGGCATCGACGTCGCGCGCTCGCTGACGTACGGTGTGACCGGCAACTTCGTGATCGACCCGGCGTGGTCGGAGGCGGACTTCGAGCGGCTGTGGGCGTTCGTCGAACGCCACCAGCTGTTTCAGGCCGGCTTCACGATCCTGACGCCCCTGCCCGGGACGGCATACTTTCGTGAGATGGAGCCGCGACTCCGCGCACGCCGATGGTCGCAGTTCGACATGCACCATCTGCTCTGGGAGCCCGCGCTCGGCCCGGAGCGCTTCTTCGAGCTCTACTGCGACACGTGGCGTCGGTCGGTGCTGAACCTTCGCGGCAGGAAAAGCCTGTGGCGATGGCTCTCCGAGGTCGATCTGCGGAACGCGCCGTTTCTGCTCGGCGCGCTGCGCCGCACGCAGCGCATGATGGATCCGGCGCACTATCTGGCCGAGTACGACCTCGGATCGACAGCCGAGGTGCTCGCGCGGCAACGCCCGGTGATCGAAGCGGGCTGAATTTCAGTTGCCAGTCACCAGTTTCCAGTTCCCAGTTTTCCAGGTTGTTTCTGGTCTCCAGTTTCCGATTCCGGTTCCCCCCGTTCCCTAGTTTCCCCAGTTCCCCAGTTCCTTACTTCCCCGGTTCCTGCTTCCCTTCCTGCGGCACCTTGAACATCGACTGATCGATCGGCGCATTTGGCGTCACGTCCGTGAACGTCATCTGCTTCGTATCGCCGTTCGGAAACGTCATCGTCATGCCGGAGAGGAGCAGCGTGGCGGGGTCGATCGTCAGCTCCAGGCGGCTCAGGCCTTCCTTGATCTGCTTGCGCGTCGGCACCATCGTAATGACGTAGGGGCCGTCTGCGGTTTGGCGTGCGCTGACGGCGAAGTGGCCACGCAGGTCGTCGGGAGTGCCGTTGACGAAGTACTTCTGCACGCGCCGCTGCGAGGCGCCGATGTCCTTCGTCTGGAGCACGCGCCGCGACGGCCACGACACGGTCATCCTGTCGCCGTCGATGATGACCAGGCGTTGGTCCGGATCCGTGTAGGTCAACGCGATGCGCGACGGGCGTTCCACCGCGACCTTGCCGCGCGCGACCAGCGGCCGCGTCAAGAGCGAAGACGACGTGGTCTCGGTGAACGAGGCGGTGAACGTGTGGAGCTGCGCGTTCTGTTTCTGCCCGCGCGCGTAGAGCGCGTCGAAGAGATCCGCGCCCGCGGCCTCCTCGACGGCAAGCGGCAGAATCGCCGCGATCACCAACGCCGCGAGGTGTCCGCTTCGTTGAACCCGCACGATCCGAATGGTAACGTACGCGCGTGAGCGAGCCGGTCCACATCACGGGCGTCGGCGCCGTGTCGGCGTTCGGCGACTCGCGCGATCGTTTTCGCGACGCGCTGCTGTCCGGCGCGACTGGCATCAAGCCGGTCGACGCCTTTGCCGCGCTCGGCTGCCGATCGGTGCTCGCCGCCCGCGTAGCAGACTTCGACGCGGCTCGCTGGATCGCGCCGATGAAGCTGCGGCGAATGGACGCGACCGGTCCGTTCGCGCTGGTCGCGGTCCAGCAGGCGATGGACCACGCGCACTACAACGTTGCCGGGCAGGGTGACGATCGGGCCGGCGTCGTGTTCGGCACCTACAGCGCCGGCGGCCACGCCACCAACGACTATCTGGCCGCGCTCTTTCGCGGCGGCCCGACCGGCGCGCCGGCCCTGATGTTCAACAGCACGGTCGCCAACGCCGCCGCCGGGTTGGCGGGCCTCGAGTTCAAGCTCCGCGGGCCGAATGCCACGATCAGCCAGAAGGAAGCATCCGGCCTGGCGGCCATCGCGGCTGCCGTCGATCTGCTGCGCGCCGGGCGCGCGGATGCCATCGCCGCCGGCGGCATCGACGCTGTCTACGAGATCTTCTTCCGTACGCACGACCAGTTCGGCGTGATGAATCGCGCCTGCGAATCTGGCGACCGGACGGCCCCCTTCAGCCGCGCGCGTGAAGGCTTCGTGATGGGGGAGGGAGGATTCGCGCTCTGGCTCGAGCGGGGCAGTGCCTGGCGTCAGCGCGGCGCGACGAGCTACGGCGAGGTCCTGGGCGTCGGCGCCTCGAGCGCCGCCGTGCGCCTCAACGCCTGGCCCGACCGGCCCGATCCGATCGTCCGTACGATGCAGCTGGCACTCGACGATGCGGGGCTCGGCGCCGCCGACATCGACGTCGTGTATGCCGCGGCCAATGCATCTGCCGTAGTCGACGCCGTCGAGGCCGAAGCGCTCGCGGACCTCTTCCGCCCGCGCTCGCCGGTGATCACGTCGATCAAAGGCGCCCTCGGGGAGTGCGGCGCCTCCGGGGCGGCGTCGTGTGTTGCGGCCGTGCTCTGCGGCGCGGTCGGGTGCGTGCCTCCAATCGCCGGCCTGGCCGATGCCGATCCCGTGGCCGGCCCGTTGCGGCTGGCCCGGTCCGCCGTCCCGGCGCCCGGGCCGACCGTGCTCGTGAACGCCGTGGCGAGCGGCGGCGCGCTCTACAGCCTGGTGCTGCGAATTTCCCGCTGAGCATCTGGTATTCTGGGAGTTCGGCTTCCCGCGTTCAGCTGCGAAGCGAGTCGTTTCCAGTCGCCGGTTTCCGGTAACCAGTAGTTCTTGCTGGTAACCAGCTTAACAACGACTGGAAACTGGCCACTGGAAACTGAACTGGCCGCTGGAAGCTGGCAACGTGTCTTTCGACAACCTTCAACTCAGCGGGCGCGTAGCGGTCGTCACTGGCGGATCGCGCGGCATTGGCCGCGGCATCGCGGAGCTCCTGGCCGATCGCGGCGCGGCGGTGGCGGTGGCGTACCGCGAGCGGGCGGCCGCGGCCGAAGCGTTCGAGGA
>JBOGIX010000641.1:0-5555 GCA_050744685.1 Vicinamibacterales bacterium
AACTGCCGCTCATCGTCAAGGCGGACGTGCAGGGCTCGGCCGAGGTGCTCGGCGACACCCTCACGAAGCTGACCGACGAAAAGGTGAAGGTCCGCATCATCCACAGCGGCGTCGGCGCGATCAACGAATCGGACGTGCTGCTCGCGTCCGCGTCGAACGCGATCGTCATCGGCTTCAACGTGCGGCCCGATCGGAACGCCGCCGACGTCGCCGATCGCGAGAACGTCGACATCCGCCTCCATTCGGTCATCTACAACGTCGTGGACGAGATGAAGAAGGCGATGACCGGCCTGCTCGAGCCGACGTTCAAGGAAGTGCGCATCGGCTCGGCCGAAGTGCGCGACACCTTCAAGGTGCCGAAGTTCGGCACCATCGCCGGCTGCATGGTCACCGAGGGGCGCATCGCGCGCTCGGGCGACGCGCAGGCCAGACTGCTGCGCGACAACGTCGTCATCTTCGAAGGCAAGATCGGCTCGCTGCGCCGCTTCAAGGACGACGTCTCCGAAGTCAAGGCCGGGTTCGAGTGCGGCATCGGCTTCGAACGCTTCAACGACCTCAAGGTCGGCGACGTCATCGAGGCGTTCGTCGTCGAAAAGGTCGCAACCGCGGTATAAGGGAAACAGGGGCGAGGCAGCCTGCTTCGCCCCCCGCTCCTCTTTCAGGTTTGCCGTGACACGTCGGTAGCACACCCATGCCTGCAGGCTCGCGCCCTTCACGTATTGCCGATCAGCTTCGGGCCGAGCTCTCGGACCTGATCGCGCGGGAGGTCCACGATCCCGGCATCGGCTTCCTGACGATCACGTACGTCAAGGTTTCGCCGGACCTGCAGATCGGCCGCGTCTATTACACGACGCTCGGCGACGACAAGGCGCGGCGCGAGTCGGCCCGTGCGCTCGAACGCGCGGCGCCGTTCCTGCGGCGGCAGCTCGGCAGCCGGCTGCGGCTGAAGCGGGTGCCGCAGCTCGAGTTCTTCTTCGACGAGTCGATCGAGCGCGGCGATCGCATCGAGCAGATTCTCCACGAGCTCGAGGCCGAGCGCCCGCAGGGCCCGCAGGGCCCGCAGCAGGACGCAGAGCCGGCCACCCGGTCAGGATCCGATGAACGAGACCCCCGAGATAACGATGAGTGATTCCCCGCGGCGCGCCGCCGCCGCCGTTGCAGCACAGGCGCCGGCCGAACAGGTACTCCTCCGGATTCGCGACGAGATCCACGCCCGCACGCGCTTCCTGCTCACTTCCCACGCAAGACCCGACGGCGACTCGATCGGTTCGCAGCTCGCGATGGCGTTCGCGCTCGAAGCGCTCGGCAAGCAGGTGCGCATCATCAATGCCGATCCGCCGCCCGAGCACTACTACGAGTTTCCCGGTGTGGACCGCATCGAGATCGCGGATGCCGTGCCGGAGGGTGCCGAGTCCGACGCCGTCATCGTGATGGAGTGCGGCGATCTCGGCCGGACGGGTGTACGCGGGTTCGAGGGCCGCTTCATCATCAACATCGACCATCACATCGGCAACCGCATGTACGGCGCGGTGAACTGGTTCGACGAAACGGCCGCTGCCTGCGCCGAGATGGTGTTCGACGTGATTCGCGCCCTCGACGTGCCGCTGTCGACCGAGATCGCCACCCACATCTATCTCGGGATCCTGACCGACACCGGCTCGTTCCATCATTCGAACATCACGCCGCGCACGTTCGACATCTGCCGGCAGGCGGTCGAGGCCGGGGTGAACCCCGCGGCGATGGCGCGCCGCATCTTCGACAGCAACAGCTTCGGCAAGCTGAAGCTGATCGGCGCGCTGCTCGATCGCATGGAGCTCGTGGACGAGGGCCGGCTCGCCGTCCTTTACATGGACGATGCGATGCTCGCTGCGTGCGGGTGTACGCACAACGACACGGAAGGGGTCATCAACCTCCCGCTCACCGCGCGCGAGATCCAGGCGGTCGTGTTCTTCAAGGTCGCCGCCGACGGCGCGGTGCGGGTCAGCATGCGATCGAAGTACGACGTCGACGTTCGCGAGGTGGCCAGCGTCTTCGGCGGCGGTGGCCACAAGAACGCGGCGGGATTCACGGTCACCGGTTCGCTCGGCAAGGTGCGCGGCGAGCTGATCGACCGGCTGGTCCGGGCCATCGCCGAAGGGCTCCAGACGCGTCCCTCGTCATGAACGGTGTGCTGGTCGTCGACAAGCCGCTCGGCCCGACGTCGCACGACGTCGTGGCGCGGGTGCGCCGCGCGACCGGCATCTCGCGAATCGGACACACCGGCACGCTGGACCCGCTCGCGACCGGCGTGCTGCCGCTCGTCGTCGGACGCGCGACGCGGCTGGCACAGTTCCTCACGCTCGACGAGAAGGAGTACGAGGCCGGCGTCCGGCTCGGCGCCGCCACGCCCACCTACGACGCGGAGGATCGGGTCGTCCGCGACCAGGACGGCCGCCCGGTCCTGCTGAAGCCGGCGCCGGTTGCCTCCATTACGGAAGAGGCGTTTCGCGCGGTGCTGCCGGAGTTCATCGGCACGTACTGGCAGCTCCCGCCGCCGTTTTCCGCAAAGAAGATCGGCGGGACGCCGGCATACATGCTGGCGCGGCTCAAGAAAGAGGTCGAGATCAAGCCCGTGCAGGTCACCGTGCGGGGGATTGAGCTGCTGCGGTTCCACGACGGCCTCGCGGTCATCCGGGTGGTCTGTTCGAGCGGGTTCTACGTGCGATCGCTTGCCCACGACATCGGCCAGCGGCTCGAGTGCGGGGCCCACCTGGAATCGCTGCGGCGGACGAGGGCCGGCGAGTTCGACGCGGCCCGCGCGGTCGCGCTGAATACGGTCGAGGCGGAAGGGGCGCAAGCGCTGGTCCGTCTGGTGCCCATGACCGATCTCCTCGCGCGGCTGCCGCACGTCGTGGTCAACGAGCGGGGGGCCAGGCGCGCGGCTCACGGCAATGCGCTGGCCGTGGACGACCTCTGGGAGGCGACCCGGGTGGTTCCCCCTTCGGCCCCGCCCGGGCCGATCCGGGTCCTCGATGCCGACGGGGCGCTCCTCGCGATCGGCGAAGCGGCCGAGGGCGGGCTTTTGCAACCCGTCGTTGTCCTGGTGTAAAATATTGAGTCTGTTGGGATTGTTTCTTTCCGACGGATCGTAACCGAAAGAGAACGGCGGGCCGGTTCGGCACCTTCGGGTGCTGATGCCGCGCGCATTCGTCGGCGAGCAGGCCGCGGGCGCGGGCATGTTTCTGGGCCGTGCGTGGAGGAACGAGAGTGGCATTCACGAAAGATCGGAAGACCGATATCATCGGGAACTATCGCACGCACGAAGGCGACACCGGTTCCCCCGAAGTGCAGGTAGCGCTTCTCAGCGAACGCATCAGCTACCTCACCGAACATTTCAAGACCCACGCAAAAGACCACCACTCGCGACGCGGGCTGTTGAAGCTCGTTGGTCAGCGGCGGCGGCTGCTGGATTATCTCAAGGGAAAAGACACGGATCGCTACGCTGAGCTGATCCGGCGCCTCGGGATCCGCAAGTAAGGGGCGAGAGGCACCGCGACGGCGCTTCCTTCCCGTCACCACCAGCCAGCGTCAGACGAGACAGACAACATGCATACACGCCAGATCAACGTCGGCTCCCGCACGATCTCGATCGAGACGGGCCGACTCGCCAAGCAGGCCGACGGCTCCGTCGTGGTCCGCTCGGGCGACACCGTGGTCCTCGTGACCGCCTGCGCCGCGGGCACCCCGCGCGAAGGCATCGACTTCCTGCCGTTGACCGTCGATTACCGCGAATATACCTACGCGTCGGGCCGCATCCCCGGCGGATTCTTCAAGCGCGAGGGCAAGCCCAGCGAGAAGGAAGTCCTCACGAGCCGCCTGATCGATCGTCCCATCCGTCCCCTCTTCCCGTACGGCTGGCGGCACGAAACACAGATCATCGCGCTGCTGCTTTCCGCAGACTCCGAGAACGATTCCGACGTGCTGGCGATCACCGGCGCGTCCGCCGCGCTGGCGCTCTCTGGTATTCCCTTCACGAAGACACTCGCCGGCGTTCGCGTCGGCCTGGTCGACGGCCAGTACGTCATCAATCCCACGTACGAGCAGCGCCGGCAGTCGCGCCTGGATCTCGTGGTGGCGGGCACGAAAGACGCCATCATGATGGTCGAGGCAGGCGCGAAGGAGGTCTCTGAAGAAGAGATCGTCCAGGCGTTCGAGCAGGCGCAGGCGGCCATCCGCGAGATCGTCGCCGGCATCGACGCGCTCGCGAAGGACACGGGCAAGAAGAAGACGGTGATCCAGGCCAGGCAGATCGCGCACGAGTTCTACCGCGAGGTCGAAGAGAAGGTCTACCTGCCGCTCGCCGAAGCGATGCGGATCAGGGACAAGCTCGAAAACTACAGCACGGTCGAGCAGGTGCTGGCGGATCTCGTGGCGAGCATCCCGGACGCCGAGGTCGAGCGCCGCAGCGACGCCAAGGTCATCTTCAAGGAGCTCAAAGAGAAGGTGATGCGCGACGAAGCGCTCGAACGCGGCAAGCGGCTCGACGGCCGCAGCTTCGACGAGATTCGTCCCCTCAGCATCGAGGTCGGCGTGCTGCCGCGCACGCACGGATCGGCCGTGTTCCAGCGCGGCGAGACGCAGGCGCTCGTCACGGCCACACTCGGTACGGCGGAGGATCAGCAGAAGGTCGAGACCGTCGACGGCGAGACCTGGAAGCGCTTCATGCTGCATTACAACTTCCCGCCATTCTCGGTCGGCGAAGTGCAGTTCCTGCGCGGCCCGGGCCGCCGCGAGATCGGCCACGGCGCGCTCGCCGAGCGCGCGCTCGCGCCGATGATCCCCGGCGAGGACACGTTCCCCTACACCGTGCGCGTCGTGTCGGACATCCTCGAGTCCAACGGCTCGTCATCGATGGCCTCGGTCTGCGGCGGATCGCTGGCCATGATGGACGCCGGCGTCCCGCTCAAGGCGCCCGTCGCCGGCGTGGCGATGGGGCTCATCATGGACGAAGAGAGCGGCAAGTTTGCCGTGCTCAGCGACATCGCCGGCGCCGAAGACCACTACGGCGACATGGACCTCAAGGTTGCCGGGTCCGCGACGGGGATTACCGCGCTGCAGATGGACATCAAGGTGTCGGGCATCACGATGGACGTCATGCGCAAGGCGCTCGAACAGGCGCACGCCGGCCGGATGTTCATCCTCGACAAGATGCTCCAGACGCTCGCCGAGGCGCGCGAGAACGTCTCGGCGCACGCACCGCGCATCGTCACGATCCGCATCCCGGTCGACAAGATCCGCGACGTCATCGGCCCCGGCGGCAAGATGATCCGCAGCATCATCGAGCGCACGGGCGTGAAGATCGACGTCGAAGACGACGGGCGCGTCAACGTGGCGTCGGCCGACGAGGCGTCGGCGCAGAAGGCGATCGGGATCATCCAGGAGCTGACCGCCACGCCCGAGCTCAACAAGACGTACATGGGCAAGGTGCAGCGCATCACGGACTTTGGCGCCTTCGTCGAGATCATGCCCGGGACTGACGGCCTTTTGCATGTTTCGGAAATTGCGAACCATCGTGT
>JBOGIX010000642.1:0-3623 GCA_050744685.1 Vicinamibacterales bacterium
CTTCTGCACCTGCATGCGGATGCCGGGGCGGCCGTTGATGCGCGTGAACGACCGGAGGTCCTCGGTGCCGTCGACGACGTTGGCGATGTCGCGCATGTAGACGTTGACGCCCTCGCGGGTCATCACCACGAGGTTGCGGATGTCTTCGAGACTCTGGAACTGTCCTTCGCTTCGCACCAAGTAGGTGAGATCGCCTTCGTCGATCTCGCCGAGCGGCGTGTTCTGGTTCTCCGTGCGCAGCAGGTTGAGGATGCGGTCGACCGGGAGATCGAGCGCGGTGATCTTCTCCTTCGACAGCTCGACGTGAATCTGCCGCCGCAGGCCGCCGCCGACCGTGACCGACGCGACGCCCGCGACGCGCTCCAGGCGGGGCACGAGATCGTGCTCGGCGAGCTCACGCAGCTGGACGGCGTCGTAGTCGCCTTCCACGCCGACGCTCATGATCGGCATGGTGTTCGAGTCGAACTTGAAAACCTGCGGCGGATCGGCCTCCTCGGGCAGGCGGCCGCGCGCCCGGTCGATGCGGTTGCGCACGTCGTCGGCCGCTTCGTTGAGGTCGGTGCCCCACACGAAGTTCAGCGTGACGCGGCTGCTGCCCTCGGACGATGTGGACTCGAGACGTTCGAGGCCCGCGACGGCGCTCACGGTCTGCTCGATCGGACGGGTGATGAGCTCCTCGATTTCCAGCGGCCCGACGCCCTGGTACTGCGTGCGGATGGTGATGCTGGGGTATTCGACGTCCGGCATCAGGTCCACCGGCAGCCGCGCCAGCGACATGAGGCCCAGCAGGATCACCACGCCCGAGATCATGAACATGGTGATTGGCTTGTGAATGGCTGTGCGGGGGATGCTCATCGCGTTGCCTCCGGACGGGCCGCGCCCGGGCCCTGACCTTGCGGTTGCCCTTGTACCCCACGCTGGCCGCTCTCGCGTCCGGTTCGTTCCTGGGTCGCCAGCACGACCTTGTCGCCGTCGCGCAGGGCGCCGGCGCCCACGGTGATGACCCGGCTGCCCTCGCGAAGGCCGCGGAGCACTTCGACGTGGTCACCCGACCTGATCCCGATCTCGACCGGCAGGAACTTCGCCACGAGCGCCGGCGCACTCTGCGCGCCGCCGGCCCTCCCGCCGGGAGCCGCGCCGGCGCCCCGGCTGGGCCCGTCCTGCGCGGCGCCTGGCGGTTCGGCCACGAACACGCCCGTCTTGCCTTCGAGATCGACGATGGCGTTGCGCGGCACGGTGAGCGCGTCCTGGCGGGTGTCGACCGTCAGGTTCACGCGCGCATACATCCCCGGCTTCAGGCGGAAGCCGGGATTGGCCACTTCGATTTCCATCTCCGCGGTGCGCGTGGCGGGATCGAAGACCGGGGCGACGCGGCTGACCTTGCCGCTGAACGTCTCGCCCGGGAAGGCGTCCACCTCCACCTGGCCGGGCGTGCCCGCCTCGACGCGGCTCGCATCCTTTTCGACGAGATTGGCCACGAGACGGACAGTGCGGATGTCGACGACGGAGGCGACCGGGGTATTGGTCCCGGCAAACGAGCCGGGATCGAGGAAACGCTTGCCGACGAAGCCGTCGACCGGCGACGGAATCGACGTGTTGCCGAGCGTAATCTTCAGCTCGGCGAGGCGCGAGCTGGCCTGCTCGAACTGCGCCTTGGCGAGATCGAGCTGCGCGAGGGCCGCCTGATAGCGCGCGTCGGTGTCCTCGTAGGTCTGCACGGGCAGCAGCTGCCGGTCGAGCAGGCTCTTGTTGCGATCGAGATTGCTCTTCGCCAGCTTCAGATCGGCCTCGCGCTGGCGGATTGTTGCCTGGCTTACCTGAAACGAGGCTTCCGCCTGACGCACCTGCTGCTGGATCTCGAGGTCCTCGATCTTCGCGAGGATCTGGCCGCGCCGGACGGTGTCTCCGAGCTTCACGTTGACGGACTGCAGCCGGCCGCCGACCTTGGGCACGACCTCGACGGTCGCGGCCCCAATCAGGTTGCCGACGACGAGCACCTGTTCGGTCAGCGAGTTGCGGTCCACGGTCGCGAACTCCACCGGCATCGGTGCGCGGGGACCGCCGAAGCGGCCGCCCCGTCCGCCCGCGGCGCTGGCGCTGGCTGCCTGCGTGGCGTCACCGCCGCTGCGCTTGAAGACCACCACGCCCACCAGGCCCAGCGCGGCCACGATCACGATTGCTGCTGATTTACGCATGACCTTTTTACTGCTATCTGATGCTCGTGACCGCGCGCGATGTGCCCGCGAGCTGCGACCGCTGGAAGTCGACGATCGCCTTGCGGTACTCCAGGACGTTGCGCAGTTCGGTCGTGCGCGCGTCGGCCAGATCGCGCTGCGCCTGGACCACCTCGAAGTTCGTGGCCATGCCCACTTCGAACTTGCTCTGCGCCGCCTGGAGCCGCTGCTCCGACAGCTCGCGCGCCACCGCCGACGCCTGCACGGCCTCGAGCGCGTTGCGCACGTTCAGCGCCGCGTTGGTGACCTCGGTGGCGATGATGAGCTCGGCCTGCTTGATCTGCGCCTGCGTCTGCGACACCTGCACACGCGCGCGCGCGTAGTTCGCTTCGGCCGCGCTCCGTCCGATGGGCAGCTCGAAGTTCAGGCGGACCGACCACGTCGGCGCGGTGAAGTCGCTGAGCGTGCGCAGCGCATCCAGATAGCCGCCGGGAATGGTCTCGTTGATCGCGCCGCCGATGCCCTGGCGGATGTACTGCGGACCGCCGCGTCCCTGCAGGTTGTAGTTGGCAATCAGGTTCAGGTCGGGCAGCGTCTGGTTGCGCAGGTTGCGCATGGCGATCTCGTTCTGCTCGAGGCTGCGCTTGGCGATTTCGAGGTCGGCGCGATTGGCCAGCGCGGACCGCACGGCCGCCTCGAGATCGATCGGTTCCGGCGCGGTCGCCGGACGATCCGTCGGCTCGATCGTCGCGTTCCACAGGTCGTCATCCGTGCCGCTCACGATGAGGCGCTTCAGCGCGAGTTCGTTCGTGCGCCGCTGCGCTTCCGCCGTGACCAGTGCCTGCCGTCGGGTGGCCTCCTCGGCCTGCGCCTGGACGACGTCGATCGGCGCCATCGTCCCGATCTCGACGCGGGCGCGATTGTCCTGCACCAGCTTGGTCGACAGCTCGAGCGATCGTCGTGCGGCCTCCACGTTTTCGATCGCGAACACGAGATCCCAGTACGCGGCGCGCACGTTGGCTTCGGTCACCGTGAGCGATGCGCGGAGGTCCAGGTCGGTGATCTGGCCCTGGAGCTCGCTGATGAGCAGGTTCGATCGGGTCTGGTCGGTGCGGAAGTTCCGCATCAACGGCTGCGTATACTGCGCCTGGAAGACCGAGTTGTAGGCAGGATTCCGTAGCGCCGTCGTGCGCGACGTCTCCGTCCGCGTGTTGTTGAAGTTCACGATGAAGTTGCCGCCGCCCCACCTGAGGTTCTGGCGGACGCCGCCGTTCCACTGGGTGTTGTCGTTGCTGATCGACGCGGCGCTCGCGCCGACGCCGCCCGCGAGCTGGTCGGACGGCAGGTCTGTCTGACCCTGCGTGAACAAGCTCGACGTGATCGTGGGACGGTACGTCGCATACAGCCCCGCGACCTGCAGATCCAGCAGCTGCGGCTCGAGCCGGAGCA
>JBOGIX010000643.1:0-3626 GCA_050744685.1 Vicinamibacterales bacterium
AGGGATGGTCGCGCGATCGCCGCACGCTCCACGAGGCGCCAGCGGTGATCGTATTCCGGGTCTCGGACACCGGGATCGGCATCGACCCGGAGAAGCACCGGATCATCTTCGAGCCCTTCCAGCAGGCCGATGGCTCCACCAGCCGACGATTCGGTGGTACCGGTCTCGGCCTGTCGATCAGCCGCGAGATCGCGCGGCTGCTCGGCGGCGAAATCCGGCTGACGAGCGAGGTCGGCCGCGGCAGCACGTTCACGCTCTATCTGCCGGGCGTGTATCAGCCGGCGGAGGTCCCGGCGGCGACACCGGTCGAACGGTCGCGGGCGGCGGCGCGCCTCGAAGCGCAGCGCGCGGCTGAAGACGACGCCGCATTGATTGCCGAGAGCGACGTCCAGGACGATCGCGAGTCGATCGCGCGCGGCGACCGCGTGCTGCTCATCGTCGAGAACGACCTCTCGTTCGCGAAGATCCTGACGGACATGGCGCGCGAGAAGAACTTCAAGGCGCTGGTGGCGACGCGCGGCCATGTGGCCCTGGCGCTGGCGCGGTTGTACCAGCCGGACGCGATCACCCTCGACATCGATCTGCCGGTGCTCGACGGCTGGTCGGTGCTCGATCGCCTGAAGCACGACCCGTCGACGCGGCACATCCCGGTGCACATCATCTCGATTGCCGACGAAGCGCAACGCGGCATGCGGCTCGGTGCTGTCGCCCACCTCACCAAGCCGGTGGACCGCGAGGATCTCGACCGGGCGTTCACCTCCATCACCCAGTTCCTCGAGCGCAAAGTGAAAAGCCTGCTCGTCGTGGAAGACGATGCCGTCGAGCGCCAGAGCATCGTCGAGCTGATCGGCAACGGCGATGTCAGGACCACGGCGGTGGCGACCGGCGCGGAAGCGCTGGGCGCGCTCGAGTCGCAGTCGTTCGACTGCCTGGTCCTCGATCTGGGGCTGCAGGACATGTCGGGGTTCGACCTGCTCGAGAAGATGAAGGACGACCCGCGCCACGCGCACGTGCCGGTGATCGTCTACACGGGCAAGGAGCTGTCGAAGACGCAGGAGACGGAGCTGCGGCGCCTGGCCGAGACGATCATCATCAAGGATGTGAAGTCGCCCGATCGGCTGCTCGACGAGACCGCGCTGTTCCTGCACCGGGTCGAGAGCGACCTGCCGGCCGAGAAGCGGAAGATGCTCGAGCAGCTGCACCGGCACGACCCGTCGCTCACCGGCCGCACGGCGCTCATCGTGGACGATGACGTGCGCAACATCTTCGCGCTGACGAGCGTGCTGGAACAGCACGACATGGAGGTCCATTACGCCGAGAACGGCAGGGACGGCATCCGGCTGCTCGAGGAGACGCCGGGCGTCGACGTGGTGCTGATGGACGTGATGATGCCGGAGATGGACGGCTACCAGGCGATGCGGCGCATCCGCGAGCAGCCGATGTTCCGATCGCTGCCGATCATCGCGCTGACGGCCAAGGCGATGAAGGGCGATCGGGAGAAGTGTATCGAGGCGGGGGCCTCGGACTACATCACCAAGCCCGTCGACACCGAGCAGCTGCTGTCGCTGCTGCGCGTATGGCTGTCCCGGTAAAGCGCAGCGCGGCCGCCGAGCCGACGGGGGTCGAGGCGGTGGAGCTCGAGCTGTTGATCGAAGCGGCCGGCCGCGTCTACGGCTACGACTTCCGCGACTACGCGCGCACGTCGTTCAGGCGCCGCGTCGCGAGCATCATGCAGGCCGAACAGGTGCACACGATCAGCGCGCTGCAGGATCGCATCCTTCACGACCGCGCCGCGTTCGAACGGTTCCTCGACGGCATCTCGGTGAACGTGAGCGCGATGTTTCGCGACCCCGGGTTCTTTCAGGCGTTCCGCACGCATGCGGTGCCGCTGCTGCGGACCTATCCGTTCATCCGCATCTGGCAGGCGGGCTGTTCGCTCGGCGAGGAGGCGTACTCGCTGGCCATCCTGCTGGAGGAGGAGGGCCTCTACGAGCGCACGCTGATCTACGCGACCGACATCAACGAGTCGACGGTGCGCCGGGCGCGCGAGGGCATCTTTCCCGCCGATCTGATGCAGAAGTTCACGCACAACTATCTGCAGTCGGGCGGCCGCCGTTCCTTCTCGGAGTACTACACCGCGCGTTACGACTTCGCGATCCTGCGCCCGACCCTGCAGCGCAACATCGTCTTCTCGCAGCACAACCTCGTCAGCGACGGCACCTTCAACGAGTTCAACGTGATCCTGTGCCGCAACGTGATGATCTACTTCAACCGGGCGCTTCAGGAGCGGACCCACACGCTGCTTCACGCGAGCCTGGGGATGTTCGGGCTGCTCGGGCTCGGCGCGCGCGAGTCGCTGCGGCTCATGCCGCAGGAGCGGTTCTACGAACCGCTGGTGCCGGGCGAACGGCTGTTCAGGCGCATCCAGTGATGGGCATCGAGCTCGCCGCGATCGGGACGTCGCTCGGTGGCCTGCGCGCGCTCACGGCCCTCCTCGGCGGGCTGCCGGCAGCGTTTCCCGTGCCGATCGTGGTGGTGCAGCATCGGGCGGCCGAGGCCGACGGCGGCGCCGGCCTGGCCGAGCTGCTCCAGGAGCAGACGATGCTCACCGTCGTCGAGGCGGAGGACAAGATGACGCTCGAGCCCGGGTGGGTGTATCTCGCCCCGGCCGACTACCATCTGCTCGTCGAGCAGCGCGGTGTCCTCGCGCTCTCCACCGATCGCCCGATCAAATCCGCGCGTCCCTCGATCGACGCGCTGTTCCAGAGCGCGGCCGATGCCTACGGCGCCGGCGTTGTCGGCGTGCTGCTGACGGGCGCGAGCGCCGACGGGGCCGACGGGCTGGCCGCGATCAAGGCAGCCGGCGGACTCGCGCTGGTGGAGGATCCCCGGAGTGCGGAGTCGTCGACCATGCCCGCTGCCGGCATCGCAGCGGCCGCGGTAGACTACGTACTGCCGATCTCCCGGATGGCGAATCATCTAATATCCATGGTGGAGGGGAGCCGCACATGACGCAGCAGGTCGACATCCTGCTCGTCGACGATCACGAGGAAAACCTGCTCGCCCTCGAGGGGATCCTGGTGGATCCGTCGTACAACCTGGTGCGCGCGACCTCGGGGCGCGACGCGCTGCGGCAGGTGCTGCGGCGGGAGTTCGCGCTGATCCTCCTCGACGTGGCGATGCCGGACCTTGACGGCTACCAGACCGCCGAGCTGATCCGCGGCCGCGAGCGCAGCCGGCAGACGCCGATCATCTTCCTCACCGCCAACTACCGCAACGACTCGCACGTCTTTCGCGGCTATTCGGTGGGCGCCGTCGACTACCTCTTCAAGCCCTTCACCCCGGAGATCCTGCGCTCGAAGGTCGCCGTGTTCGTCGAGCTCTATCAGAAACGCGACGCGCTCAAGCGCCAGGCACAGGCGCTCATGCAGGCGCGCGAGGACCTGGAGGAGCGCGTGCGGGCGCGCACGCGGGAACTGGCGACCGTGAACGAGTCGCTCCGCGCCGAAGTCGAGGAGCGCCGCCGCATCGAGGCGGACCGGCTGGCGCTGCTCGAGAGCGAGCAGGAAGCGCGGGCGCACGCCGAGGCGGTGAACCGGTTGAAGGACGAGTTCCTGGCGACGCTG
>JBOGIX010000644.1:0-6031 GCA_050744685.1 Vicinamibacterales bacterium
GTTCGCGTCGCGGATCCGGCTCTCGGCCGCCTTCGTGTTCACGTTCTGCGACTGGGCCAGGTTGATGGCGAACGACAGCTTGTTCTGCAGCGTGCCGATCGTGTTCTGGATGTCGCCGAGCGAGTCGATCGCGTTCTGGACCTGCGTCAGCGCGGCCTGGGCCTCGGAAGCCGTCGTGAACGAGGTCGTGCTCAGGCTCAGACCGGTGGCCGAAGCGTCGCCGATCGTTCCCGTCACCGCGCCGTTGGATGCCACGGTCTCGGCGCTGACGAACACCGAGAACGACGCGCTGGCCGTCGCGATCTCGCCGACGGTCGCTTCACGCGTGATTTCCGACACGATCTGACCGTATTCGTCCGACAGCTTGCCGATGTCGACGCCGTTGCTGGACGAGCCGGCCTGCGTCGCCAGCGTCGCCAGGCGGTCGAGCAGGGTCGAGATGTTGTTGAGCGCGCCGTCCTTGATCTGGAGCTTGGACAGCCCGTCGTTCGCGTTGCGAATGCCCTGGCTCAGGATGGCCTGGTCGTTGCGGTAGGTGTTCGCCACGGCGAGACCGGCCGCATCATCACCCGCGTTGTTGATGCGGAAGCCGCTCGACAGACGGGTCAGGGCCTTGTTGAGGCCGAGGTTGGTGGCCTGCAGGTTCGACTGCGCATTGGCCGACGCGATGTTGGAGACAACTGAGAAAGAAGCCATTGATCGATTCCTCCATGAACTGCGGCCCGCATCCTTGCGAGCCTGGCGCCCGGTGCCCGCCCTGGGCGCCGTGCTGTTGACGCAGAGGTAATCGGGAGCGCCTCGAAAACCTTTAAACGTGCCCCGCGGGACGCGCCGCGTTTCAGATTTGAAACGGCACCAGGCTTGCGCTTTCAGAGAGCACGCTGTGGTGCGCCACGGCTTCAGGACGGCGGAACCTTAGGGATTCACGGCGAGTCGCGCGTTCGTGCGGCCGGACAGCCGACGGTGTGTCGGCGCGCCGGACACGGGGCAGAGACGACGGAGAAGCGGGAGTCGGATGTTGACCGTTGAGAGGGGGGCGGAGGCGATGTGGCGCTGGCTCGAGTCGGAGCTCGAGGGCCGGCCGGTTCCTTCTTTTCTTGTTCTGATCGGCTTCGGCAATGGCGACCTGCTCGACCTGCTGGACCGTCATGTGCCGGGCACGCGTGTACTCGCGCTGGAGCCGGACCCCGCCAATGCCGCGGCATTTCGTGCGCGCCCGGACGTTGACGCGCGGCTGGCGAGCGGCCGCCTCGTCTACCTCGCGGATCCTGACTACGCCGGCGCCGACGAGGCCTGGCGGATCTTTCCAGCGACGGGAGGGGAGCCGACCGTGCTCGTCCACCCGGAGCTGGTGCTGGGCGCCGGCGTCGCGCGCGCATCGCAAGTACTCAAGAAGATCCTGTTTGGTGTAGAGGCCAACGCGGAGGCAAGGCGGAAGTTTGCGCCGCGGTACCTCGTCAACTCGATCCGGAACATTCCGGGGATCGTGCGCGGCGGCGACATTCGCGAGCTGACGGATCGCTATCGCGGCGTGCCCGCAATCGTCGCGGCGGCCGGGCCATCGCTCGATGACGCGATGGCGCACCTCGGTGCGTTCCAGGATCGTGGGCTGATCATCGCCGCCGATACGGCGTTGCGCCCGCTACTCCTGAACGGCATCGCACCATCGCTCGTCGTGGGCCTCGACCCGAGCGAGGCCAACCTGCGTCACTTTCTCGCGCTGCCCGAGTGCCCCGACACCTGGCTCGTCGCGGAATCCGCGCTCGATTCACGGGCGGTCGCGCCGTTCGGCGAACGCACGTTGTGGTTCCGCGTCTCGACGCATCACCCGTGGCCGCTGCTGCGAGAGCTTGGCATCGACGTAGGCCAGGTTGACGTGTGGGGTTCGGTGCTGACGGCCGCGTTCCAGACGGCGGTGCTGGCGGGGTGCGATCCGATCGTGATCGTCGGCGCAGATCTCGCGTTCACGGGCGGCCGGCCCTACGCGCGCGGGACCACGTACGAGTTCGACTGGGCGTGGCACGCGGCGCTCGGCCAGGACGTGCAGACGACGTGGCAGCAGCAGATCGCGAGAGCCAGGCCGTGCGCCGTCCCGGACGTGAACGGGGCCGAAACGATTTCGAGCGAGTCGCTCGTGGCGTTCAGGGACTGGCTGGTTGCGCGCGTCGGTCGCAGCGGGCGCCAGGTCGTCAATGCCTCGGGGGCGGGAATCCTGTTTGGCCCAGGTGTGCAGCAGGCGGCGCTCGCAGACGTGCAGCCGCACCACGCTGAAGTGCCCGGCGTTGCGCGCATCCATCGAGGACGTGCGCCGGACGTTCGAACGGCGGTTGCGGACCGACTGGCTGCCGAGGCCAGGGTGTTGAGGCAGGGAACGGGCTCGACGGTCACGATCGACCAGTGGAAGGAGTTCAGCGGCGCCGGGTTCGAGGCGACTGCCGTAGCAGAGGCCCTCGATCATGCCGTGCAGGCGATGACGGTCCGGGCGGCGGCTCCGGCGGCGTTGGAGAGAACGATCGACTGGTCGAGTGCTTTGGATTCGGGATCGAGCGTCCCGCACCTTGCCGACGCGGTCGCGGTGTACCGAGCGAGTTTCGACGATGTTGCGGGCAAAGGGCGACACGACGGTGCTCAATCCCACGAGCAGCTCGAGCATGCGCTGACGCTGCTCGACGAGATCTGCCAGGCTGTGATGCGGACATCCAGGCTGGCGCCATCCGTCGAGCCAGCTGCCGATCCGCTCGTTCCGTTGAGTGCCGCGTCTGCGTGGCCCGAGGAGACGCGATGGGCCATCCTGGCGTTCGAGGCCGCGCTCGGTCGGCAATCCGAAAGGCGCCCGGAGGGTGCTTTCTTCAGGCAGCCGGTGAGGCTGCGAGGGGCGGGACAACAGGCGGACGCTGCCGTGCCGCCGGCCGCATCCGCCTGCTGCCGTGTCGCCAGTGAATTTCCGGCGTGCGTCGACGAATCGGCAGAAACGCTGACTGTTCCCTTCGTCACGGGCGCCAGCGAAGCCCACTACGCTCGCCGGATCACAGGCACGGTCCGCGCGACGCCAGAGATTGTCAGCGTGCGGTCGTCCGTGCGGCTGGTGCGCCTTCCGTTGTTGAAGCGCCCAAGAGCCCTGACCGATGAGGGGTGCCGCAGGGCGCTGGTCGTGTACGAGGTCGAGCGCGGCGCCGTCTGTGTATCGCCGCACACCGACTACAGCTTCATCGTCGGTCGGGACGGTGCGAACGAGCTGCGCCATGCGTGGCCGCGGCGGATCGTCGCAGAACTGCCGTTCGGGGAGGACGGCGCCGTCGCGTGGGGCAATGGCTTGTCGACGCCAGACCGCGTGGAGAACGGCTACGTGATGTACCGTTCTCGCGCGCACGGCGATGTGACCATCGAGGACCTGCCGGTCAGGCCGTCGCTCGGGTGGTGGTGGGATCGGCGCCTCTACTGGAGCTGCTTTCCGACACACATCGAAAGCTGGATCGGACTGGCGTCGTGGGCGCCGGGCGAAGAGGTCAGGACCGAGGTTCCCGACATCACGCTGTTCGATGCCGTGCCGAGCGGCGACAGGCTCGTGCTGTCGCCTTCGACACAACAGAAGGGGCAGCCATTCGAGCGCCGGCTGCTGACGGAAGGCTGGTCTTTCCGCCCGGGTTTGCCCCTCGAACCCGTGCCCTTCGGCGGATATGGAGCGCCGTCGTCTGCCGCATCATCCATGGGTTGGACGGCTACGGCCTATCCCGAAGCCGATGTCATCGGGCTGACGCGAGACACATCGGACAATCCGGCGCCGGTGGCGATGAACTGCTACTACCCGCTGAAGGTCGCCTGGATCGGGCCTTCGCTTCTCGTCAGCACCGCCGATCGAGAGCTGCTCCTGTTCGAAGGCCTCCTTGGCTCTCTGAAGTCCTGAGCCGACCAATCCCGGCCGCAGCATACGAACGATGGGAACTCCAGTCCTGCTCCAACGACGGAAGCGCGAGCAAATCACGGCTGCGGCCGCAGCACGAGCGCGTGCCGTGGCCGGGTACGACGATCTCGCGCGGTCGGTGATGCCGTTCTTCAGCGCAGGTCCCATACTCGACATCGGCGGCGGCGAGCCGGCGGTGCTTGCGGCGTGGCGTTCGCGGGGGTTCGATGCCGCAGCGGTGGACGTCACCGCCACGAAGGTCTCGCCCGGCAGCCTGCCATATCAGTCACGACGCTTCAGCGCGGTCGTCGTTGCGCATGTGCTCGAACACCTCGCGCCGGAGCAGCTCGACGCCTTTATCACCGAGGCGGCCCGACTCACGGCACGTTATCTGTTCATCAAGGTCGCCACTCGTACGCCGGATCGTGGGCCCACACTGGCCATCGAACAGCCGCGCGCCTGGTGGGAAGCGCGGCTTCTCGAAAGCGGATTCACGAAACATCCGCTGTGCCAGCGGATGACGTCGTACGAAGGGCTCGAACGAGACGAACCGGACGTTCTCCTGGCTTTCGAGCGTATTCCGCACCAGGTGCTCGAGCGCTTTCCGCTGAGTGCGCTTCGCGAGGAGCGCGATCTCCACATGGACATGCTTCGAGAACCCGGGCGCAGGGCCGATGCGCACGTGCTCCGCTACACCTTCGCCAGCCAGTTCGTGCACCGGCAGGACCGGGTGCTCGATGCGGCGTGCGGACTCGGCTACGGCGCCGCCATCCTTCACGACGCGGCAGGTCCGGTGTCGGTGCACGGGCTGGATGCGAGCGAATACGCCGTCGACTACGCATCCGCGGTGTTCGGATCGCGCCGGCCGGGCGTCAGGTTCAGCAAGGCGGACGTGATGGACGTCGCACAGCTCCCCGACGAGTCTGTCGATGTCGTGACATCCTTCGAGACGCTCGAGCACATCGCGGACCCCCGGTGGTTCGTGCGCGAAGCGGCCCGGGTGCTGGCGCCAGGCGGACGATTCCTGTGCTCGGTGCCGAACCGCTGGGTTGATGAAACCGGCCGCGATCCGAATCCGTTCCACCTTCACGTGTTCGATCTCGATGCGCTCGTGTCGTTGTTCGACGCGCCGCTGAGGGTCGAGCGCATCTTCGGGCAGACGGCCGGCGGCGGCATGAAACTTCCCGCGGCGCCGCGCGCCCTCTACGAACTGATGCCGGGCGAGCCGATCCCGGATCCTGAATGGTGGCTCGTGCTGGCGACCAGAGTGGAGGATGCATCGACGGCGCCGCAGGGGCGCGGCACCGGGAGTCCGCGGTCCCGGGGCGATCGACCACAGGGAAGGATCAGCCGCGAAGCACACGAAGATGCGGCATGGCGGCTGGACGAGGAGAACAGCGCCCTGCGCGCAGAAACCGACATGCTGCGCGGCCGGATGCGCACGCTCGAGAAGGCCTGCGCAGATGAGGAGCGCACCCGGTCGTTACGGCTGGCTGCGCTTCGGCGCCGGGCGCTCGCCGATCGGCGCGGCATCGCCATCTTCGGCGCGGGCGAGGGCGGGCGCCGCCATGCGGTCGACTGGCGCGCAGCCGGCGGGCGCGTCCGCTGCTTCACGGACAATCGTCAGGAGCTCTGGGGCTCCGAGCTCGAGGGCGCGGCGATTATTGCGCCACGAGAGCTGATCGATGAGGACGCCGCCCTGATCGTGATCGGTTCGAGCATCGAGGTGCCAGAGATCGTGCATCAACTCGAAGCGCTGGGTTTCGTCGAAGATGTCGATTTCGTGCGTGGGACTGCCGGGGTCCAGTCGTAGAGGGTCAGGATCGGCGGGACGCGACGATCGTGTCGCGTGCCCGCGCGTCGCCCAGCAGCTGCACGAGACGTTCCGCGATCTCCTCCGCAAAATGCAGTGACCCGACCGCGAACGTGACGTCGCCGAAGCTCTCGAGCATTTCCGGGGACCTGCACACGAGACCGCGGTAGGCGTGCCCGGCCCGGGCAGGATCGGAATCGATCAGGCCCGCGACGACCAGGCCCCCGTCCAGGCAGCGGTCGATGATTTTTCGGCCGAACATTCCCGAGCCGTAGACGACCACGGGGCGGTTCGCGAGCCGCAGCCGCGCCACGATC
>JBOGIX010000645.1:0-4447 GCA_050744685.1 Vicinamibacterales bacterium
ATGATCCACGACACCTGGCTCACGGCAGTCCACGGGCAGCCGCCGCCCGCGGTAACGTTCACGAAGGCGTTCCCGCCGGCAGCCGTCATCGGCATTCCAGTCGCGCTCAGGCCGTAAACACAGCCGGACTCCTGGTTCACGGTGACCGCGCGCCCGCCGACGGTCGCGACCCCGCTGCGAGCCGGCCCCGTGTTCGCGGCAATCGTCAGGTCGACCGCGCCGGTCCCGGTGCCGCCGGGGGGCGCCACGCCAATCCAGGCCGCGCCGCTCGATGCGGTCCACGCGCACGACGCTACGGTCGTGACGTCCACCCGCGACGACATGCCCGCGGCGGGCGCCGCTATCGTCTCGGGCGCCACAACGAAGCTGCAGCCCGACTCCTGCGTCACGGTGAACGTCTGCCCGGCAATCGTCGCGGTGCCGTTGCGCTGAGCGCCCGGGTTCGCTTGCACGTCGATCCTCACGGTGCCGTTGCCCGATCCGGATCCGCCGGACGAGACCGTCAACCACGCTGCGTTGCTCGCTGCCGTCCACGCGCAGGCCCCGGGCGCGGTGACATCCACCGTCACACTCGACGCGCCGGCCGGAACGTTCTGTGATGTCGGGGTGATCACGAACGCGCATCCGCTCCCCTGATTCACGGTGAACGTCTGCCCCGCGATCGTCGCCGTTCCCGAACGCACACCGCCACTGTTGGCGTCGACCGTCAGCTGCACCGCCCCGTTCCCGGTGCCGCTGCCTCCCGCGCTCACATGAATCCAGGACGCGTTGCTCGTCGTCGTCCAGCTGCAGGCGGACGGCGCGGCGACGTTGACCGTCGCCTGACCACCGCTGTTGCCGACGGCGGTTTGATCGGGCGTGATGGTGTACGTGCACCCTTCGGGCTGCGAGACCGTGAACGTTCGGCCCCCGATCGTCAGCGTGCCCGATCGCGCAGGTCCGGTGTTCGCTGCGGCCGCGAATTCGACGCGTCCGTTGCCAGTGCCGCTCGCTCCTGAGGTAATCGACAGCCAGTTCGCGTTGCTCGTCGCCGTCCACGCACAGCTGCCCGGTGCGGTCACGTTGACATTGCCGCTCCCCCCCGCGGCCGGCACGGCCTGGCTGGCCGCCGACAACGAGAACGAGCATCCGTTCCCCTGCTGCACGGTGAACGTCTGCCCACCAGCGGTGATGGCGCCACTCCGCGCAGATCCGGAGTTCGCAGCCACCGAGAATCGCACCTGGCCATCGCCGGCGCCGCTCGCGGGTGGCGTGATGGTGATCCAGGAGACGGCGGACTCCGCCGTCCACGTACACCCGCTCGCACTCTGCACATTGAACGTGCCCTGCCCTCCTCCGTCGTCGACGTTGGTGCTCGTCGGAGACAGCGTGAAGGTGCAGCCCTGGCCCTGATTGAGCGTGAACGTGCGGCCCGCGATCGTCAGCGTCGCCGTGCGGCCCGGCCCGCCGGTCGCCGCGGCGCTGTATTGCACCTCCCCGTTGCCGGTGCCGGCGGCGCCGGACGTGATCGTCAGCCACGAGGCGCTGCTCGACGCGGTCCAGCTGCAGCCTGCCCCCGCCGTGACGGTGACCTTGCCCGTGCCGCCGCCCGATCCGACCGAGGCATTTTCGGGAGCGATCGTGAACGCGCACCCCTGCGACTGCGTGATCGTGACCCGCTGGCCCGCGATCGTGGCCGTTCCGGTGCGCGCCGCTCCGGACGTCGCGGCCACCGCCAGCGTGACGGTGCCGTCGCCCGTGCCGGCCGCACCGCTGGCGACCGTGATCCATGCGGCTTCGCTCGCCGCCGTCCACGGGCAGGCGCTGCCGGACGTGACGGTGATGGCCACGTTGCCCCCCGCCGCGCCAACCGTCTGGACCGTCGGCGCCACGATGTAGCCGCAGCCCTGCGACTGCGTGATCGCGAATGTGTGGCCCGCCACGACCGCCGTTCCCGTGCGGGCGGGGCCCGCGGTCGCGTCCACCGAGTAGGCGACCGAGGCGGGTCCGCTGCCCGACGCCTGTGCGAACTTGATCCATTCGACGTTGCTCGACGCCGTCCACGGGCATCCAGCCGTCGTCGCGATCGCGATCCTGCCCGCCCCGCCCGCTGGCGGAACGTTGTGCGATGCCGGCGAGATCGAGAAGTCGCAGCCTTCCGACTGTGTAACGCTGAACTTCTGCGCGGCAATGGTGATGGTGCCGCTCCGCGGCGGGCCGGTCGTCGGCTGCACCTCGAATGCAACCTGTCCGTTCCCCGAACCACTGATGGGCCGCAGTACGATCCACTCGGCGTCCGACGATGCGCTCCAGGCGCACATGGCGCTGGACGCGCTGATCGGCACCGTGCCCTGGCCGCCGCTCTGACCGAAGCTGGCGGAGCTGCGCCCGAGCGAGATCTGGCAGGCCGCTGCCGCCTGCGTGATTTCGGCGCGCTGGTTGTTGAGGACGATCGCGCCGCGCCGGGTTGCCGGATCGATGTTCGCCGCGGCAGAGAACTCGACCTTACCGTCGCCCTGCCCATTCGCGCCGGCCTTGATGCTCAGCCACGGTCCTTCGGTCGCCGCGGTCCACGTGCAGTCTCTCGCCGCGGCCACGGCGATCGATCCCGATCCTCCCTGCGCGGGCACCTGCGAGTCGGCCGACTGGATGGTGATGGCGCAGCGGTTGATCGTCGATGGCGAGGTCACGCTGGTCGCGCTCGACCCGCAACCATAGTGCGCGAGCAACAGGATGAGACCGCCTGCTGCAAGCTCAATACGGCTGAGGCGTGCTGGTACTCGCATGCTGAAAACGGCTCGGCTCGCGCTTCTGCGCAGAGCCAGCCCTTCTCAAGATGCGGGCCAGACGAGGCAACCGGCCGTTGCGGCTGAGGTCGTCGGGACGCGATGTGGACCCGTGCCGCGGATTCGGTCGTGTTTTTGAAGGTTTTCGCCGAAACCGGCCGGCGCGACGCACGCCTTCCGGCCGTCCGACGAATTAAAGCGGTGCGCTCCTGAGAATTTCCGTTCCTACTGTGCTACCTGGCCGACATCCACCCAGTCGAGCGTGCGTTGCACGGCCTTCTGCCAGCCCGCGTAACCGGCTTCGCGCTGATCGGCGCTCCACTGCGGCTCCCACTGGCGATCCTTCTTCCAGTTCTGACGCAGGTCATCGAGATCGCTCCAGAAACCGGTGGCCAGACCTGCCGCGTAGGCCGCGCCGAGCGCCGTGGTCTCGGCAACGACGGGCCGCACGACCGGCACGCCGAGCACGTCGGCCTGCAGTTGCATGAGCGTGTCGTTGACCGTGGCGCCGCCGTCGACCTTCAGGACCTCGAGCTGCACACCGGAGTCGGTCACCATGGCGTCGAGCACGTCGCGGGTCTGATAACAGATCGATTCCAGGGTGGCGCGCGCGAGATGCCCCCGGGTGTTGAAGCGCGAGAGTCCGACGATGGCGCCGCGCGCGTCGGAGCGCCAGTGCGGCGCGAAGAGGCCGGAGAAGGCGGGCACGAAATACATGCCGCCGTTGTCGGGCACCGAGGTGGCGAGCGCTTCGATCTCCGCTGCCGACCCAAGGATCCCGAGCTGGTCACGCAGCCATTGGACCGCCGATCCCGTGACGGCGATCGATCCCTCGAGGGCGTAGATCGTCTGCGCCTTGCCCATCCGGTAGCACACGGTGGTGAGTAGCCCGGCCTTCGACGGCACCAGCTCCGCGCCGGTGTTGAGCAGCATGAAATTGCCCGTGCCGTATGTGTTCTTCGCCTCACCCGGCCGCACGCACACCTGCCCGACCGTTGCCGCCTGCTGGTCGCCGAGATCGCCGCAGATCGGCACCTCGCCGCCGACCGGACCGGTCCTCCGCGTCGTGCCGTAGAACGATTCGTCGGACGACGACCGGATCTCGGGAAGCATCTGCCGCGGCACGCCGAACACGTCGAGCAGCGTCTGGTCCCACTGCTGCGTCCGCAGATCCATCAGCATTGTCCGGCTGGCGTTGGTGACGTCGGTGATATGAGCGCCGCCGTCGCGCCCACCCGTGAGGTTCCAGATCACCCAGGTATCGATGTTGCCGAAGACCGCTTCACCGCGCGCGGCCGCGTCGCGGACGCCGTCCACGTTCTCGAGGATCCATTGCAGCTTCGCGCCGGAAAAGTAGGTGGCTGGCGGAAGGCCGGTGCGATCGCGCACCATCTGGGAGACCGGGGCGCCGAGCCCCGACACCAGTCGATCGGTGCGAGTGTCCTGCCAGACGATGGCGTTATACCAGGGGCGGCCGGTCTTCGGGTTCCACACGACGGCGGTTTCCCGCTGGTTCGTCACGCCAATCGCGGCGAGGTCGGCGGCCGTGAGCCCTCCGGCGTTCAACGCGCCGGCGATCGACTCGTTGACGCGCGCCGCGATCTGCAGCGGGTCGTGCTCGACCCACCCGGGCCGCGGCAGGATCTGGTCGTGCTCCACCTGATGGCGGGCCACTTCCCGCC
>JBOGIX010000646.1:0-2809 GCA_050744685.1 Vicinamibacterales bacterium
GGGTTGTGCCATGGCCTGTTCCAGCGCGCGGGCGATTCTGGACGCGATATTCTGGGCCTGATTTGGATCGAGCGCGAGCACCATCCCGTGATCCGTCCGGATTACCGACGCCATCAGTCGCTCTTCCAGCGCCGGCGCCACGCCGATGACCGCCAGCTCCCCCTTCTCGTTCTGATACGGCCGGCAGATCGCCCGGCCAATCGAGCTCCGCACGGCTTCGACAACCGCATCCGGGTCCTTCGTCACGCTCGCCGCGTCGGCCAGGGCCTCGAGAATCGTCGTCAGGTCGCGGACCGGCACCCGCTCGCGCAGCAGCTGCCGCAGGACCCGCTGGATCTCGCCGAGCGAGACGGTCTTCGGCACGAGCTCTTCGACGAGCTTCGGCGATGTCTGGGCCACCGAGTCGAGCATCTCCTTGACCTGCTGGCGGGTCAGCAGATCCGGGAGGAATCCGCGGATCGTTTCGGACAAGTGCGTCGACAGCGCAGTCGTGGCATCGACCACCGTGTAGCCGGCCGTCGTCGCCGCATCGCGATGATCCTGGGAGATCCAGGTGGCGGGCAGGCCGAATGCCGGCTCCTTCGTGTGCGTGCCCTCGAGCGTGCGCGAGGCGCTGCCAGGGTTGATGGCCAGCAGCCGCTCCGCGTAGAGCTCGCCTCGCGCGACCTCGACGCCTTTTACGAGCAGGCTGTAGCCTCGCGGTCCGAGCTGCAGGTTGTCGGCGACGCGGACGGGCGGGACGACGATGCCGGTTTCGCTGGCAATCTGCCGGCGGATGGCGCGCACGCGTGTCAGGAGCGTGCCCCCCTGCTTCTCGTCGACGATGCCGACGAGGGCGTAGCCGACCTCGACGCTGAGCGGCTCGACGCCGATGGTGGGCTCGGGCGACTCGGCACTCGCGGCGGGCGCGTGGTCTTCGGCTTCCGCGGCTTCGGCGAGCGCCATCGATCGCACCGAGTAGGCGGCGAACCCGAGCAGCGCGGCCACGACGATGAACGAGAACTTCGGCAGGCCGGGAATGAGCGCCAGCAACGTCAGGACACCGGCCGCGACCGCCAGCGGTTTCGCGCGTCCGAGGAGCTGGGTCGCCACCTCTTCGCCGAGGTGCGACTCGGCCGCGGCGCGCGTGGTGATCAGGGCGCCCGACATCGAGACGAGCAGCGACGGGATTGCGGTGACGAGCCCCTCGCCCACGGTCAGGATGGTGTAGGTCTCCGCGGCAGTCGCGAGATCGAGACCGTGCTGCAGGACGCCGATGATGAGCCCCGCCACGATATTGACCCCGGTGATGAGGACCGCGGCGAGCGAGTCGCGCTGCGTGAACCGGATCGCGCCGTCCATCGAACCGTAGAAATCCGCTTCGCGGCGCACCTTGTCGCGGCGCTCGCGCGCTTCGCGCTCGTCGATGAGACCGGCGTTGAGGTCGGCGTCGATCGCCATCTGGCGGCCGGGCATCGCATCGAGGGTGAACCGCGCGGTCACTTCCGAGATGCGCACCGCGCCGTGGTTGATGACGATGTACTGGATCGCGACGAGCACCAGGAACACGACCACGCCGACGACGAAGTTGCCGCCGACGACGAACTGGCCGAAGGCCATGATGACGTGGCCGGCGGCTTCCACGCCGTCGCCGCCGTTCAGCAGCACGAGCCGTGTGGCAGCCACGTTGAGCGACAGGCGCAGCAGCGTCAGCAGGAGCAGCAGCGAGGGAAAGACCGAGAATTCGGTGGGTTGACGCACGTAGATGGCCGTCAGCAGCAGCACCACGGCGAGGCCGATGTCGACCGACAGCAGCAGGTCGAGGATGATCGGCGGCAGCGGCACAATCATCAGCAGCACAACCGCCATGATGGCGATCGGCGCGATGAGGTGTGTGACGGCCGGCGTGCGTGGGCGAGAAGTAGCCATATATCAGAGCATCAGCTGTTTGATTCGCACGAGGTACGCGAGCACCTCGGCGACGGCGTTGAAGAGCGGCGCGGGGATCGTCTCCCCGACTTCCGCGGTCTTGAAGAGCGTCTGGGCCAGCGGCTTGTTCTCAACGATGGCGATGCCGTGCTGCCGGGCCTTCTCGCGGATCTTGAGCGCCAGGTGGTCCTGCCCCTTGGCCACGACCTGCGGCGCCGCCATGGTGGCGCGGTCGTAGCGGAGCGCGACCGCGAAGTGGGTCGGGTTGGTGATGACGACGGTAGCCGTCTCGACGTCCTTCATCATGCGGCGGCGCGACATCTCGCGCTGGATGCGGCGGATCTTCCCCTTGACCTCGCCGCTGCCCTCCGACTCTTTCGCCTCGTCCTTGATCTCCTGCTTCGTCATCTTCAGCGACGACATCAGGCGATAGCGCTGCAGCCCGTAGTCCGCGATGGAAAGCGCGCCGAGGGCCCAGGCCACGCGCCACAACAGCTGTTCGGCGTGCATCCAGCCACGGCGCCCGGCGTCGATCGGCCGCACCCAGGCGAGCGCGCGCGTATCGAGCAGCACGGCGTCGACGGCGAGCCAGCCGACATACGCGATCACGCTAACCATGAAGAGCGTCTTCAGCGTGTCCATACCGGACTGCATGAGGCCGAACCTCTTGATGCCCTGGCCCGGGTTGAGCCGCGACCAGTTCAGCTTCATGGCGCCAGGCGCGAACGACCATCCGCCCTGCAACCCGTGCATGCCGACACCGGCCGCCATCGTCGCCAGGGCGATGGGCCCCACGAGCACGGCGAGAACCCAGCCGCCGGTGGTGATGGTCTGCTGCAGATCGCCGGTCGTCAGGGTGCGAAGCGGGGCATCGCCGACGTGGATCAAGTCGATCCTGAGC
>JBOGIX010000647.1:0-2845 GCA_050744685.1 Vicinamibacterales bacterium
GCCGAGGATCAGCATGTGCTCGGCGAGCCAGCCTTCCTGCCGCGCCAGCCAGCTCGCGAGGCGGAGCGCCAGGCACTTCTTTCCGAGCAGCGCGTTGCCGCCGTAGCCGGATCCGATCGACCACACGGCGTTCCGCCGGGGGAAGTGCATGATGAAGCGGCGGTCCGGGCTCAGGTCGCCGAGCGAGTGCAGGCAGCGCGTGAAGTCGTCGGAGTCGCCGAGCTCGTCGAGCGCGATCTGTCCCATGCGCGTCATGATGCGCATGTTGAGCACGACGTAGCGGCTGTCGGTGATCTCTACGCCGATCTTCGTGAAGCGCGAACCGGGCGGTCCCATGAGGAACGGGACCACGAACATCGTCCGGCCCTTCATCGCCCCGTCGAAGAGCGGTGTGAGCCTGGCGACTCCCGCGTCGGGATCCATCCAGTTGTTGTTCGGACCGGCTTCTTCGCTGGTATCGGTGCAGACGAAGGTCAGGTGCTCGGTGCGGGCGACATCGTGCGGCGCGCTGCGATGCAGATAGCAGCCGGGAAGCTTCTGTTGATCGAGCTCGATGAGCTCGCCGGTGGCGAGGCATTCGCGGACGATCCGCCGGTGCTCATCCTCGGACCCGTCGCAGTAGACGACGGCATCGGGTTTGGTCAGCCGGCTGATCTCGTCGACCCATTGCGTGACGGCCGTGGTTGCGCGCGTCCTGGCGGACATGCGCGAATCGTACCACGAACCCCGGAGCCGCCCGGCCACGCGACAACGGGCGACTCGTTCGCCGGTTGCCGGACGACGGGCGCCCTCGCGTGTTTACGCGTGCGGCCGCGGCTGCGCCTGCGGCGTGCCCGTTGCCAGCGTGAGCCAGTGACTCAGTCGCTGCGCCGCTTCGTCCGGCGTCTTGCCGTAGAACGGCATGAGGGCAGCGGACCCGCCCGGAATGCGCGCGATCTGCGCTCGCCACTTGCCGCGGCCGACGCTCGATACCTCGATGAGGTACTCGCGGCCATTGATGACCTCTTCAAAACGATGCACGTGGTTGTCGTCCGCTGAAGCGCGTTGACGTGTCGGGGAACGAGCAGGGATCTTACCGGCTCGCCCGAGGCGTTCAAGCGAAAGGAAAACCGAAGGCGCATCAACACAGTGCAACGGCCGCGTTTCCGCGGCGTTTGCCGGCAAAATAGTTTGCGACGCTCGCGTTTCGCACAGGCATTCCACCATCGTTCCACAGCTTTTCCACAACGTCTCCGGCGTTGTGGGCTGGCACGCTTGACGCGACCTGGTCCGGGCACTACGCTGGCCACCATCGATGTCGATCCACGGTGGTCGAAGGGGCTGGCGGCGTGCTGCGGCTGTTGCGGTGCTGCTCGTGTACGGCGCGGGTGGCGCGAGCGGAGCCGTGCGCGAGCAGACTGCTTCAGCGTCGAGCGATGCCGTGTTGTACCGGGTGTTCCTCCGCGACGGCAGCATGCTCGTGAGCTACGGCGCGTTCGCGCAGGTCGCCGATCGCGTGGTGATGTCCATTCCGGTCGGCGGCACCGACGAGAGCCCGGAGCTGCACGTGCTCTCGATCGCGCAGCAGGACGTCGACTGGGAGCGCACGAATGCCTACGCGCAGGCGGTGCGTGCGCGTCGCTTCGCCGAGACGCGCGGCGAAGCCGAGTTCGCGGCGGTGTCGCGCGACGTCGCCGACACGCTCAACCAGATCTCGTTCGTGAGCGATCCGTTGAAGCGTCTCGAGCTGGCGGAGCGCGCGCGGCGGCAGCTGGTCGAATGGCCGGAGCAGCACTATGGCTATCGCGCGGACGAGGTGCTGCAGATGGCGACGTGGCTGGATCAGGTCGTGTCGGAGTTTCGTGTGGCGGCCGGGCAATCCAGCTTCGACCTGGCGCTCGTCGCCAGGACGCAGCCTGTCGCACCGGCCGTGCACCTCCTGCCGGCGCCGACGTTTCGCGAGCGTGTGGAACTCGGCCTGCGGGCCTCGCGGCAGACGTCCGATGCGGCCGGGCGGGTGTCGCTCCTGCGCACGGTGTTGCGAACGCTCGAATCCGCGCCGGCCGAGGCGCCCTGGCTGGCGCCCGTCCGCGCGCGCGCGTCTGCGGAGCTGGCGGCGGAGTTGAAGACGGATCGCGCGTATGCGCAGCTCACCGAGCGGACGCTGGCACGCGCCGAGCCGCTCGCCCGACGTGCCGACGTCCGCGGCCTGCGCGACATCGTCCGCTCGGTGCTCGATCGCGATGCACAGCTGAACCACGCACGTCCGGCGGACGTGGCTGCGCTCCTGGCCACGCTGGACGCGCGAATCGACGCGGCCCGCCGGCTTCGGCTCGCCCGCGACGCCCGGAGACTCCGCGCGGCCCTGCTGCGCGAGTACTGGCAGACCGTGAGGCAAGGGCTCGATCGGCTGCTCGGCGTCCGCACCTGGCTCGTCGACATCCGGGAGCTCGCAGGCCCGGCTCCTCGATCGGTGCGCCGGCTTGCAGAGTTGTCGCAGCGCGCGGGCAGCGAGCTCGGTGAAATAGATCCACCCGCCGAAGTGGCGAGCGCACACGCGACGCTGGTGGCCGCGGCAGGGCTCGCCGGGCGAGCGGCGTCGACGCGACTCGACGCGCTGCGGAACGGCAACATGGAGACCGCATGGCAGGCCTCGTCTGCGGCTGCCGGCGCGCTGATGCTCCTCGACCAGGCGATCGCCGAATTACGACGCCTGACGAGGGCGCCCGCACCTGAGAGCATCCGATAGTGGCGCGCTCGGCGTTCAGTTTTCAAATTCCATCAACGAATCGCCGCTGAGCAGGATCACGCCAGTCGGGTGGCTTCCGGCTTCAGCCGGAAGATTTCCCCCCACGAATCTTCCGCC
>JBOGIX010000648.1:0-2643 GCA_050744685.1 Vicinamibacterales bacterium
CGCTGTGCGTCGGCACGTTGATGAACGCCCGCGGCATGATGGAGCTGATCCTCGTCAACATCGGCCTGCAGCGCGGCCTGATCACTCCCACGCTGTTCACGATCCTCGTGCTGATGGCAATCGGCACGACGCTCATGACCGGCCCGCTCTTCGGTTTCTTCGCTCGACGGGAGTTCACTGAGCCGGCAGCCGATCGGATCGCGCTTGGAGAAACGCCGTGACCCCAGCAACCGCATTGTCCTGTCGCCGCAAGATGGCCCCCTGGCAGCAAGAAGGCCGCCCGCGCCGCAAGATGGCCCCCTGGCAGCAAGAAGGCCGCCCGCGCCGCAAGATGGCCCCCTGGCAGCGAGCAGGCCGCCCGCGCCGCAAGATGGCCCCCTGGCAGCGAGCAGGCCGCCCGCGAGGACAAAATTGCTGAGCGGGATCGTCGAGCGCTTCACGCGCATCCGTCGAGACGATCCCGACCGCGCGCTGATCCATCTCCCGCTGGCGCGGACCACGATCGTCGCGCGCGAACTGTGGGACGCCGCCGCGGAACAGCGCGCCAGGCTCGAGGCCCTGGGCATCGGCGCCAATCAGCTGGTCATCTATGCCGCGGGGAATCGACCGCAGCTCCTCGGGCTGTGGCTCGCTGGCCGCAGCCTTGGCCTTGCGCTCATGCCGGTGGACTCGGGCGCGACTCCGAGCGAGCTCGATACGCTGGTGCGAACCTTTGGTGCCAGCGCCGTGCTCACGGCCGACACCGCGGCGCCGCTGCCTGGCCGCCGCGTGCCGTTCGTACGCGGGCTTGCGCTGGTCCAGCCCGACGATGGCATCTCGCGCCACGAGTACAAGGACGCGGCCGTCCTGAAGGTGACCTCGGGATCGACCGGTGTGCCGAAGGCGACCCTCACGACGGAACAGCAGCTGCTCCACGACGCCGAGCACATCACCACGGCGATGGACATCCGTCCCGACGACTGCCAGATGGCGGCCATCCCGTTGACCCACGCCTACGGCATCGGCAACCTGGTGCTGCCGCTGCTCCTCAACGGGACGGCTATGGTGCTGCGGAATGCGTTCGTGCCGCAGCAGTTCGTGGCGGACGCGACAGCGTACGGCGCGCGGATCTTTCCCGGCGCGCCGTTCATGTTCGAACATTTCAGCGCGCACCTGCCGCCGGGCGCATGGCCGCCTGTCCTCGAGATCCTCATCAGCGCCGGCGCTCGCCTGGAGGCGGACACCCTTCGCGCGTTCCACAGCTCGTTCGGCGTCAAGATCCATTCGTTCTATGGCGCGACCGAGACCGGAGGCATTACCTACGACGACTCTTCGGACCTGCGAGGCGAGGCGACGGTCGGGCGGCCGATGCCTGGTGTGACCGTGACGCTGCTGCCCGATGACGGCGCTCCGGAAGGCGGCGGCCGGGTGCACGTGACGAGCGAGGCGGTGGCATCGGGATACGCCGGCGGCGAGCGCTTCGACGAGGTGACCGGCGGGCGCAGTTACCGGACGGGCGATCTCGGACGATTCGACGCGCGAGGACACCTCACGCTCACGGGACGCGTCTCGTCGTTCATCAACGTCGCCGGACGGAAGGTGCAGCCCGACGAGGTCGAGCAGGTCCTGCGATCCATGCCCGGCATCTCCGACGCGCGCGTGCTCGGCATCGACGATCCCGCCCGCGGGCAGCAGATCGTCGCCTGCATCGTGGTGTCGCCCGGTGCCGAGATGTCCACGTTGCGCCTCAGGCAGTTCTGTGCGCGGCGCCTCGCGCCGCACAAGATCCCGCGCGTGGTGGTGACGCTGGATCGGATACCGTTGACGGAACGGGGCAAGACGGATCGTCGCCGTCTCGAAGCCACCGTAGCCGAGCGGCTGCGCGGATCGTCCGGAACCGCCGTGCTATAGTCACCCGTTTTTGGGTTTCCCGGCTGCGCGCGACGATACTGGGTCAGGGTGGGTGATGCGACAGTTTCCAGTCGCCAGTCGCCAGTTTCCAGTGCGTTTTTACTGGTAGCCAGTCCGGAACTGGTAACCGGCAAAACATGACTGGAACCTGGAGACCGGCAACTGACGCCCCCACATAACGATTGGAGACCATTCGGATGAATCTGTGGAGACCTGTGGAGCTCGCGCTGACTTACGGGGCGCGTGTCGCATGGCCGGCGTTCCAGGCCGTGAATCGCCGGCTGGAATCGACGACCTTTCAACCGAAATGGGCGGCGGCGCCGCTCATGAAGAGCTCGCAGCGTACCAAGCCACAGTTCGGCTGGCCCCGTACCACTGATTCGCTCTGCCCGACCTGCGTCAAGGAGGCGCGGGCGCGCATTCTCGCCGGCGAGCAGTCGACCGACACGCTCGTCAATGAGCACGTCGGCGAGATCGAGGCGCACATCCTCGAGCGCGACGGCAAGGTGATCATCGAGAAGACGTGCCCGCTTCACGGCACCTTTACCGACACGCTGGCCGTCAACCCGGCATTTCTCGAGCGGCTCGAGAACCAGTTCCCCGGACGTGATTTCGATGCCATCACCGATCGCCTGCACGACCACGGCACGTCGTCGATCAAGCACGGCCGCGGCGCGGTGCTGACGATCGACCTGACCAACCGCTGCAACATGATGTGCGACCCCTGCTTCATGGACGCCAACCAGGTCGGCT
>JBOGIX010000649.1:0-3572 GCA_050744685.1 Vicinamibacterales bacterium
GGAGTGGCCTGTCTAGTTCCAGGGGCCATCGTGCGGACGCGTTGAGGGGCCCGCCCGAGAGCCGCAAGATGGCCCCCAGGTGACAACAGGCCGCCCCGCGAGGCCAACGAATGACGCGTCCGCTCCCCCGCCGAACCTGGCTCGGCCTGATCGGCGTCTTCGTTTCGCAAACAGCCACCCTCGCAGGCGTGGAGCCCTTCCACTCCTGGAACACCCCAATCGCATGGACGGGATACATCCTCGCGGTCGACGGCATCGTATGGCAGCGTCGCGGGACGTCGTGGCTGGCGAACGCCCGCGCCGAGTTCCTCTTCCTGGCGGTGTCCTCGGTGCCGCTGTGGATTGTGTTCGAGCTCTATAACAAGTACGCGATTCACAACTGGCACTACGTCGGCCTCCCCGAGTTCCTGCCCCTGCGCTACCTGGGGTACGCCTGGTCGTTCGCGACGATCTGGCCGGCGATCTTCGAGACGGGAGAGCTCGTGTCGAGCGTGAGGGATCGCCGCGCACCGGAAAGTCGCGCAATCCCGCCAAGGCGCGAAACGCTGACGCCGCTCGCGTGGGTCAGCGTCACCATCGGTCTCGCGATGCTGATCGGGCCGCTGCTCTTTCCCTCACAGTACCTTGCGGCCCCCGTCTTCCTGGGATTCGTCTTCCTGCTCGATCCGATCAACGCGCGGGCGGGATCGGAGTCGCTGCTCGGCGATGTCCGCGCCGGGCGATACGGTCGCGCGATCAACCTGGCCATCGCCGGTTTGGTATGCGGGGTGCTGTGGGAGCTCTGGAACTACTGGGCCGGCGCGAAGTGGATCTACACGGTGCCGATCCTGCCGAGCCTTCGTGTGTTCGAGATGCCGATCCTCGGCTACGGCGGGTTCCCCGCATTCGCCCTCGAGTGCTTCACGATGTACGTCGCGCTGCGCCGCTGGATCTGGAACGGGCCGTCGCGGCCGATCTCGGTATAATCCACGGATCGGCGCGGGTGCTGGCGCGGGCGCCCGGGCCCCGCCGGGGTGAAAACTCAGCCTGGTCTCGACGTATCCGCCTCGGCGGACGACAGACGTCGGAGAACCGGGCCCACGAGGAGCTGCAGCATGACGGCGACGTCTCTCGAGCGTGAGATCAAGCTGAGGTTCGAGTCTGCGGCGGAGGCGCGAGCGGCGGCGCTCGCCGCGGGCTGCACGCCGCTCCACGGCCGCCGGCTCCAGGGCGACTCGCTGCTCGACACAGACGACGAACAGCTGCGGCGGAGGCGCTGCGTGCTCCGCGTGCGCGTCGAGAACGGCAAGAGCCGGGTCACCTTCAAGGGCCCCGTCCAGCCGTCGGTGATGAAGCTGCGCGAGGAGCAGGAAACGCTCGTCGGCGACGGCGAGGTCCTGCTGACCATCTTCGCCGAGCTCGGGCTTCACGTCTGGTTCCGCTACGAGAAGTATCGCGAGGAGTTCTCGCACGAAGACGTGATCGTGGCGATCGACGAAACGCCGGTCGGCGTGTTCGTCGAAATCGAGGGCGGCGAGCAGGGCATCGAGGCGATGGCCGCATTGCTCGGCCGGACCCGCTCCGACTACATCGTAGATTCGTACCGCAGCCTGTTCCTGCGGCACCGCGAGGCGCTCGGGTTGGCCGCGTCGGACATGGTGTTCGAGGACCCGGCGAGTGCCGCGAAGGGGACCGGCGCCTGAGTCGGCGTCCGGGCCGAATCACGATCACGCGTGCGTGCACTGATTCTCACAGCCGGCCTGGGCACGCGCCTGCGCCCGCTTTCCGACGTGCGGGCCAAGGCCGCCGTGCCGGTCAACGGCGAGCCGATGGTGCGCCGCGTGATCGCCTGGCTCGTTCGCGAAGGCCTCGAGGATCTCGTGCTGAACCTGCACCACAGACCCGCATCGATTGCCGCAGTCGTGGGCGACGGGGCCGACCTCGGCGCGCGCGTCCGTTACTCGTGGGAAAGCCCGGTGCTCGGCTCGGCGGGCGGCCCGCGCCGCGCCCTGCCCCTGTTGATCGATTCGATGCGCGGCGGAGCAGACGCTGACGCGTCGACGTTCCTGCTCGTCAACGGAGACACACTCACCGATTTCCCATTGGCGCGCCTGCTCGACACGCACCGCTCCGCGGGGGCGCTCGTGACGATGGTGCTGATCCGGAACCCGCGCCCGGATTTGTATGGGGGTGTGATCGTCGAACGCGGACGAGTCAAGGGGTTCACTCGCCGGGGGGCGACACGCGAGAACTTTCACTTCATCGGCGTGCAGGCGGCCGAGGAGCGCGCGTTCTCGGCGCTCGAGGACGGCGTGCCCGTCGAGTCGGTGGGCTGGCTCTATCCACAGCTGATCGAAGCAGACGCCACCGCCGTGGCCGCTCACGTCGTCGACGCGCCGTTCAGCGATGTCGGCACCCCGGCCGACTATTTGCAAACATCGATGGACCTTGCCGCCACTGAGGGAGACCGGATGGTGAGCCGGACCGGCACCGCGATCCACCCAACCGCGGACGTCCAGCGAACAGCCGTCTGGGACCACGTGACCATCGGCGCACACGTCACCCTTCGCGACTGCATCGTCTGCGACGCGGTCACGATCCCGGAGGGATCGCATTACGAACGCTGCGCGATCGTGAAGCACGACGGGCGCGCTCCACTCGCGGACGAATCGGTTGAGGGGGGGCTGTTGATACGGAGCATCTGAGTTTCTGCAATGCCATGAATGCCATGAATTCAATGAATGCCATGAATGGTGTTCTTGCCGTGTTGCAAGGCCATGCCCCGTGGGCGTTCCTGCATCCTTGGCATTCATGGCATTCATGCGCATTCATGGCATTCCATGACATTCCTGACATTCCCGGCATTTTGAATGATGACTGAGAAGCGGGTCGATTCCGTCGAGCAGCGTGACCGTATCGATCTCTATCTGGGACGCACCGGGCTCGCGCGGCGCAACCCCCGGGTGGTGCCGCTGACGGGTGACGCGTCGGATCGGCGGTACTACCGCGTGCTCGTGCCCGAGTCGCCGCCCTTCGTGCTGGCGCTGTACGCGCAGCCGTTCGATATCAACACACTCCCCTTCGTCAACGTTGCGCGGCTGCTCGAGAAGATGCCGGTGCCGATTCCCAAGGTGCTCGGGCACGCCGACGACATCGGCGTGCTCGCGCTCGAGGATCTGGGGGACGTGACGCTGCAGGCGCACCTCGGCGTCGCGAGCGGGTCGGAGCACGCGGCCCTGTATCGCCAGGCCGTGGCGCTCGTCGACACCATGCAGCGCCGCGGCACGGAGCTCGAAGGGGACGACCACATTCCCTACCGCATCGCCTTCGACGTCGAAAAGCTCACCTGGGAGATCGAGTTCTTCATCAAGCACTTCATCGAGGCGTATCGCGGCGTGCTGATCTCGCCGGTCGTGCGCGAGGCGCTGCGCGAGGAATTCGCCGTCATCATCGAGGAGCTCGCGTTGGAGCGGCGCGTGCTCTGCCATCGCGACTATCACAGCCGCAACCTGATGGTGCACGAGGACCGTCTCTACATCATCGATTTCCAGGACGCGCGCATGGGGCCCGACACGTACGACATGGTCTCGCTC
>JBOGIX010000650.1:0-3072 GCA_050744685.1 Vicinamibacterales bacterium
AGCGCGGCGCGTGCCGGCGCCGGCCGCCGCCAGCGGCGCGCCAGCAGAGACCCGCTTGCAAACGTCAGCCAGAGCCACGGATCCACGATGAAGACCGCGTCGCCGTAGAACCACCGATCGGAGAACGGCATCAGCAGCCTGACGCCGTAGTTGTTGAGCCAATCCATACCGACATGCAACAGCCCGGCGACGTAACACATCACCAGCAGCGCGATCGGCTGGACCGCCGATGCGCCGGGCGAGCGCGGCGGCCGCCGCTTGTCGACCAGTACCAGGACCGCCGCGAGCGCCACCGGCAGCAGCACCTGCGCGATCACGCCATGTGTGAGGCCGCGGCGAAGCGCAACCGCGGGTGTGTCGCTGATGAACGCCAGGACGTCGATGTCGGGCAGGTTGGAAGCGATCATGAGGGCGGCGCCGCCAAACCGGGTCCGATGGCGTAGACCCGCCTCGGCGAGCGCCGCGCCCGCGAGCGTGTGGCAGAGATTGTCCAATCAGCTTCCAGCCTGTGGCTTCCAGCTTCCCGCTGCCCGCGCTGGAAGCTGATGCGATCTACTCTTCTGCCATGAACGGGTACTTGTAGTCGCGCGGCGGCACGAACGTCTCCTTCAGCGTCCGGGCGTTGACCCAGCGCACGAGATTGAGCTTCGAACCCGCCTTGTCGTTCGTGCCCGACCCGCGAGCGCCGCCGAACGGCTGTTGACCGACGACAGCACCCGTCGGCTTGTCGTTGACATAGAAATTTCCCGCGGCGTTCCGGAGCGCGCTCGTTGCTTCGCGCACCGCCTTGCGATCGCGGCTGAAGATGGCGCCCGTCAGCGCGTACGGCGAGGTCTCGTCGACCACCCCGAGCGTCTCGTGCCACTTGCCGTCCGGATACACATACGCGGTGACCACAGGGCCGAAGATCTCCTCGCAAAGCGTGCGGTAGCCCGGATCCTCGGTCTGGATCAACGTCGGCTCGATGAAGTAGCCGTCTTCGTCCTTCGCCGTGCCTCCGTGCAGGATCCGCGCGTGCTGCTTCGCGTGATCGAGATACTCGCTGATCTTCGCGAACGCCTTCCGGTCGATGACCGCGCCGACGAAGTTGCGGAAGTCGCGCACGTCGCCAATCCGGATCTCCTTCATCATGCCAATCGTGCGATCGCGCACCTCGTTCCAGAGCGATTCCGGGATGTACACCCGGCTCGCCGCCGAGCACTTCTGTCCCTGGTACTCGAACCCGCCGCGCGCGATGGCGACCGCGACCGCCGCCGGATCTGCCGACGGGTGCGCGACGATGAAGTCCTTTCCGCCCGTTTCGCCGACGAGCCGTGGATAGCCGCGATAGCGGCCAATGTTCTCGCCGACCTTCTTCCACATGCTGTTGAAGACGGCGGTGCTTCCCGTGAAGTGGACGCCGGCCAGATCGGGCGAGTCGAGCAGCAGCTGGGTGATCTGGACCGAGTCGCCCGGAATCATGTTGATGACGCCAGGCGGCAGCCCCGCCTCCTCGAGCAGCCGCAGCGTGTAGTAGCCGCTCAGCATCGCGGTGGCCGCCGGCTTCCAGATCACCGTGTTGCCCATCAGCGCCGGCGCGGTCGTCAGGTTCCCGCCGATCGCGGTGAAGTTGAACGGCGAGACCGCGTAGATGAAGCCCTCGAGCGCGCGGTACTCCATCTGGTTCCACATGCCGGGACTGCTGACCGGCTGCTCGCTGTAGAGGTCCTGGGCGAAGTAGGTGTTGAAGCGCCAGAAATCGATCATCTCCGACGCCGCATCGATCTCGGCCTGGAACGCCGTCTTCGACTGCCCGAGCATCGTCGCTGCGACAATGGTGGGGCGCCAGGTGGTCGCCAGCAGCTCCGCCGCGCGCAGGATGACGGCGGCCCGATCTTGCCACGGCCAGCTGGCCCACTCGCGACGCGCAGTCGCGGCCGCCGCAATCGCCTGCTGCACGTGCTCGGCGTCAGCCAGGTGATAGTCCGCGAGCACATGGCTGTGATCGTGAGGCATCACGGTCTGCGCGGTGCGTCCGGTGCGGATCTCGCGGCCGCCGATGATGAGCGGAATCTCGATGCGCTCGGCGGCCATCGCCGCGAGGCGCGCCTTCAGCTCCGCCCGCTCCGGCGTGCCCGGGGCGTATGAATGGCTCCGATCGTTGACGGGCTCCGGCACGCGCCGGACGCCGCCGAATGCCGCGTCGAACACGGGGCCGGTCGCCGGCCGCGGCGCGGGGGGGGTCGACGTATCTTGTGCAGGTCTGGGGGATACAGTGCTGGACATCGTAAGCCTCTATGGAGGATGCACTAGGCGCTGCCCTGCCAGCGGCAGGGCACGCATTTCACTCGAGCGAACTCAGGGTTCGTCTCCGCCGTGCGGACATGTTGCTGCCTGAGGATGATGACCAGGCCCGCGGTCCGCCGGCGCGGGCGGAACCTTGATTATTTCATGAGGCGAGCGAGATTGCGGATGCTGAGCTCGGTGCCATCCGCGAGGCTGCCAAGCACCCCGGAGCCCGGCACCTCGTCCTCGGGATCGACAACGATCCGCTCATCCCAGTCGACCTTGCCGGCGGCGACGGGGGACCCGAGCGCACAGAGGATCGGCAGCTTGATCGTGCCGGCCGCCGGACCCTGGTATCCGCGTTGATCGCCAGTTCCTGGCGGCTCGTGTCAGAACGTGTACTTCACGCCCAGCATCACCTTGCGTGATGTGCTCGTCACGGTATTGCGGATTCGGCCGAACGTCGCCGACGTCATCGTCAGGGTCGGAAACCCGAACACCGGGTGATTGGTGACGTTCGTAGTGTCGATGCGAATCTCGAGCTCCTGATCGCCGATGGTCCTCGTGCGCTTCGAGAGCGACAGGTTGATGAAGTAGCCGCCCGGGCCGCGGAAGAAGTTGCGGCCGACATTGCTGTGCTCCCCGGGGGCCGGGATCGTGAACTTCGCCCGCTCCTCGGGCGAGAAATACCAGACCAGACCGTCCTCGTCATGGACCGATCCGAAGTCGCGCGAGCAGCCGCTGCAGTCGGCCGGCGTCTGGACGACGTTCGAGACGGTGTTCGAGCCGGCATAGACCGTCATGGGC
>JBOGIX010000651.1:0-6671 GCA_050744685.1 Vicinamibacterales bacterium
ATCTCCTTATGAGCGGCAGCCTCCAGCGCATCGAGCGCCACCCCCTCCATCGCCGTGAACGAGAGCGTGTAGAGAAACGGATCGGCGGTCGCGAGCAGCGCCCCGTTGACCTGTGAGGCCAGCCCGCGCTCGACGAGCGCGGTATAGAGCCGCGACCGGCGCTGTGGCGGGGCGACGCGGAAACTGGACCAGAGATTCAGCCCCTTCGCGCCGGTCAGCACCGCATCGAGCACGAGCATCGGAAAAAAGTCGGGGTCCGCCGCCTTCGGCGCGTGGTAGGCGAACTTCAGGTAAGCGGTTGTACCTTCACGCTCGATCGTGACCCGCCGTTCGCCGAGCTGCCGCGGCTCGACGGTCCGCACGCGCCGCGCCGCCGCGGCGGGCGGAATCCGGCCGAAATTCCGCTGCACCAGCCGCAGCGCCTCATCGGTCTCGACGTCGCCCACGATCACCAGCGTCGCATTCCCGGGCGTGTAGTGCCGCCGATAGTGCGCGTAGAGATCGTCGCGCGTCATCGACTGGAGATCGTGCAGCCAGCCGATCGTCGGGTGGCGATAGGTGTGCGCGCGAAATGCCGTCGCCGTGACCTCGGTATCGAGGATCTGCTCCGGGTCGTTCTCGCCTCCCTGCAGCTCCGAGATGATGACGGTCCGTTCCGACTCGGACTCGGCAGGATCGAAGATACTGTTGCTCATCCGCTCCGCTTCGATGAACAACAACCGATCGAGCGCGTCCCGACCCGCGGTCTCCAGATACGTCGTCTGGTCGATCCACGTATAACCGTTCCACATGCCGCCGAGGCGTTCCACGATGCCCTTCATCTCGTCGCGTGGAATGTTGGTGGTGCCCTTGAAATTCATGTGCTCGACCCAGTGGGAGACGCCCGTGAGCCCGGGCCCTTCGTCGCGCGACCCGACGCCGTACCAGCACCACACCGACACGAGCGGCGCGGTATGGACTTCCTGGATCATCACCTTCAGCCCGTTGTCCAAATGCGTTTCGCGGATGCGCGGGGCTGCCAGGAGGGCCGGCGAGGAGGGGAGCATCCGTCCATTATACAAGCCGGCGTTTGCTCAAAATGAGAGCGGTCCGAGCGAATTTCGCGCGTTTTTCTGTGCAATTCAGGCGTTTTTTGCGTGGCAGCCGCCTTGCACGACACTGCTGTGGATTCGTGATCCGGCTCGGCTGTAGCACTGTCGAGCGGGGGCAGTTTCGATCCCGGACGCGTGCGCGGAGCGGCTGCGCACCGGGAACAGGCTCCATTTGAGGAGGTTAGAGATGTTGAAGCGGACGATTCTCGCAACCGTCGCGGCCTGCGCGCTGGCGGTCGGGATCCAGGCCCAGGAGAACGCGACGATCGTGTTGCGCTCCGGGGAGAAGGTGACGGGCCAGCTCGTCGATATGGGCGGGGCCGGCTTTGCCGTGCGTGTCAACGGCCAGGATCGGAACATCGGCAAGAACGACGTCGCCGTGATCGACTTCGCCGGTAGCGGCGATGTGTCTGACGCCGACTGGGCGAAGGTGAACAACGGCGAAGGCGTGCTGCTGCGCAACGGCGAGGCGATCGCCGGGCAGGTGTACGACATCGGCGGGACCACGCCGTTGCGCGTCACCGTGAAGACGAGTTCCGGCGAGCGGAACGTCAACTCGTCGGAGGTCAGCCGCATCGTGCTCGCGCGGCCGGGCGGCAGTGGTGCAGCGGCAACGAGCGGCAAGGCGAACACCGCTGGCGTGCCGGAGGGACAAGGGATCGCCGTTCCGGCCAACCAGGCGTGGACGGCAACCGGAATTACCGTGCGCCGCGGCGAAGTGCTGTCGTTCAACACGACCGGTGAAGCGCGTCTCAGCAACGATCCGGCAGACATCGCGGGCTCGGCCGGCGCCCGATCGCAGCGCAAGGCGCCGACCTCCCCCATTCCGGGCGCCTTTGCCGGTGCGTTGATCGCGCGGGTGGGCAGCAGTGGCGAGGTGTTCCCGATCGGCGACCAGACCACGGTAACGATGCCCGCGGCGGGCCAGCTGTTCCTCGGGATCAACGACGACCACGTGTCCGACAACTCCGGCGGATTCCGCGTCAACGTTCAGCGCTCGGGCCGGCGGCGGTAGTTTGTGCGAACAGCCGGCTTCCTCCCGGGGGAGCCGGCTGTATTCCAGCTTCCAGCTTCCAGCTTCCCGCTTCAGAGCTTGCGGGTAAATGCGTGGCTTCCGGGTTTATAGCCCGGAAGATTCTCCTCCGATCTTCCGCCTGAAGAGAACGTGAATAAATGTGTGGCTTCCGGCTTCAGCCGGAAGAATTTCCGGAGATCTTCCGCCTGAAGGCGGAAGCTACACCTCTTGGCACGGACAGTTCCCCAGTTCCTCAGTTCCCCCGTTCCCCGGTTCGTGACTTCCCCAGTTAAAATGGGGGGATACCGATGGCCGACTGGAAGGACTCTCTCAACCTCCCGCGCACCGACTTCCCGATGAAGGGGAACCTGCCGGTTTCCGAGCCGCAGGCGCTCGCCCGCTGGGCTGAAATGGGGCTGTATTCGCGCATCCGCGAGGCCCGTGCCGGCCGGCCGAAGTTCGTGCTGCACGACGGGCCGCCCTATGCCAACGGCCAGATCCACCTCGGCACCGCGCTCAACAAGATCCTCAAGGACTTCGTCGTCAAGTCGAAGACGATGGCGGGCTTCGACTCGCCGTACGTGCCGGGCTACGACTGTCACGGGCTGCCGATCGAGCTGAAGGTCGACCGCGAGCTCGGCCCGAAGAAGCGCGACATGAGCCCTGCCGACTTCAGGCGCGCCTGCCGTGCCTACGCGGAACGATTCATCGGCGTGATGACGGAGGAGTTCCAGCGGCTCGGCGTCTTCGGCGACTGGGAGCATCCATATCTGACGATGGCTTTCCGGTACCAGGCGGCGATCGCGCGCGCCCTGGGGACGTTCGTCGCGCGCGGCCTGGTGTTCAAGGGCAAGAAGCCGGTGCACTGGTGCATCCACTGCCGCACGGCGCTCGCCGAGGCCGAGGTCGAGTACGAGGACCACTCCTCGTCGTCCATCTACGTCGAGTTCACGCTCGCGCCCGAGAGCAGCGGCGAGCTCGCGGCGCGGGTGCCCGCGCTCGCCGGCCGGGACGTATCAGTCCTCATATGGACGACCACACCGTGGACGATCCCGTCGAACCTGGCGATCGCGTTCCATCCGGACTTCGACTACGCCGCTTACGAGGTCGAGGGCCGCGTCATCATCGTGGCCGAGGCTTTGGCCGCGTCGGTGGCTGCGGCCGCGGGCCGCACGTTCGGGGAGCCGATCGCGCGGATGAAGGGAGTGGAGCTCGAACATCTCCGGTTCCAGCATCCGCTCTACGCCCGTTTCTCGCTCGGTGTCCTCGGCGAATACGTCACGCTCGACGCGGGCACGGGCGCGGTGCACACCGCGCCGGGCCACGGCGCGGACGACTTCACGACCGGGGTCCGCTACGGTTTGGAAATCTATGCGCCGGTCGGGCCGGGCGGGCATTTCCTCGACAGCGTCGAGCTGTTCGGCGGTCAGCGCGTGTTCGACGCCAACCCGCGTATCGAGGAAGCGCTGAAGGAGCGATCGAAGCTCTGGCATCGCCAGGACTTCCAGCACTCGTATCCGCACTGCTGGCGCTGCCACAACCCGGTGATCTTCCTGGCGACGGCGCAGTGGTTCATCCGCATGGACGGCGAACCGGTCATCGCTCCGGCGTCAGAAAGCGGGACGGCCGCGGCGAGCGCCGCAACGTTACGGCAGGCCGGAATGAACGCGATCGATCGCGACGTGCAGTGGATCCCCGCCTGGGGCCGCGACCGCATCTACAACATGCTCGTCAATCGGCCCGACTGGTGCATCTCGCGCCAGCGCGCCTGGGGCGTGCCCATCCCGGCAGTCGACTGCACGAAGTGCGGTGAAGCCCTGCTGACCCCGGAGCTCGTCGAGCGTGCGGCACGCGTATTCGACGAGTTCGGCGCCGACGCGTGGTACGAACGGCCGATCGAAGAGTTCGTTCCGCCAGGGCTGGCCTGCCCTTCGTGCGGCGGCACCGAGTTCGAGCGCGAGCGCGACATCCTGGACGTGTGGTTCGACTCGGGGTCGAGCCACGAGGCCGTGCTCCCGTTCCGGCCCGAGCTCACCTGGCCGGCCGACATGTATCTCGAGGGCAGCGACCAGCACCGCGGCTGGTTCCAGAGCTCGCTGCTCGTCGGGCTGGGCACACGCGGGCAGCCGCCGTTCCGCGAGGTGCTCACGCACGGCTTCCTGATCGACGTGGACGGCCGCAAGATGTCCAAGTCGCTCGGCAACACGATTCAACCGCAGGAAGTGATCAAGGAAAGCGGCGCGGAAACGCTCAGGCTCTGGGTAGCGATGAGCGACTTCCGCGAGGAGTTGCGCGTCGGCAAGCAGATCCTGCAGCGGGTCGTCGAGGCCTACCGCAAGATCCGCAATACGTGCCGCTATCTGCTGGCGAACCTGTACGATTTCAACCCCGCGCGCGACGCGCTGGCACTCGGCAGCATGCAGGAAGTGGATCGCTACGCGCTCGCACGCTACGGCGCCGTCGCGCGCGACGTGATCACCGCGTATGCGGCCTACGACTTCCCCACGATCTTCCAGCGGCTCAACCAGCTGACGACCGTGGACCTGTCCGCCTTCTACGCCGACGTGTCGAAGGACCGGCTCTACACCTTCGCCCCCGCATCGGCGGAGCGGCGCTCCGCGCAGAGTGCGATGTACCTCATCGCCGATGGGCTGTCGCGTCTGATCGCCCCTATCCTGCCGGTGACCGCCGACGAGATGTGGCGGCACCTGCCCGGCGAGCGCGAGGCCTCGGTGCACATGGCCGAGTTCCCGGCACGCGACGCCGTCGAGGCGCTCGTGGACGACCCCCTCACTAAACGGTGGGAGCGGCTCATCGCCATTCGCGACGAGGTCAACCGCAAGCTCGAAGCGGCCCGGCAGGGCAAGACGATCGGCAACTCGCTCGGCGCCAGCGTCGCGATTCGCGCGGGCGGCGCGTCCGCGGAGCTCCTGGAACCCTACCGGGCCGACCTGCCGATGCTCTTCATCGCCTCGCAGGTCACCCTCGACATCGTCGACGGCCCGGACCTGCTGGCCGTCGACGTGACACGCGCCGAAGGCCACAAATGCGCGCGATGCTGGCGCATCGTCGACGCGGTCTCGTCCGACGGCGCAACGGAAGGGCTCTGCGACCGGTGCGTCGCCGCAGTGGCGGGGCGGCAGGCAGCGTGACGGACACACCCGAGTCGGCGCTGCCGGACGCGCCGGCGGCCACGCACCCCCCCGCGGCCGGCGGCGATCAGCGCGGCGGCTATGCCAAGCCGATGGAGGTCGTCACGATCCTCTCGGTGCTGGCGGCCGACCAGCTGACGAAGCAGATCGTGCGCGCGATGCTGCCGCTGCACGAGACCATCAACGTGATCCCCGGCCTGCTGGACATCACGCATGTACGGAACACGGGCGCGGCGTTCGGCATCCTGAACGCCGCCGACTTCCCTTACAAGCCGGCGATCATGATTGCCATCGCCGCCATCGCGCTCGTCGCCATCGCCGCGTACGGCGCGCAGCTCGGGTTCCACGAGCGGCTGGCGCGTCTCGGCCTCTCGCTCATCCTCGGCGGCGCGTTCGGCAACCTCATCGACCGCGCCGTCGCCGGCCACGTGGTCGATTTCGTGGACGTGTACTTCGGCGCCTCGCACTTCTGGGCGTTCAACGTCGCTGACGCCGCCATCACCATCGGCGCAATACTCGTGCTGCTGGACATGATCGGCCTCGGCCGCCACCATGCACCCGATCCTCTTTGAGATCGGGGACTTCCCCGTCTACACCTACGGCGTGCTGCTGGCGGCGGCCTACCTCCTCGGCCTGCAGTTCGCACTCGTGCGAGCCCGGCGGCTGGGACTCGATCCCAACCGCATCATGGACCTCGGCATCTGGGTCATCGTCTCGGCGCTCGTTGGCGCCAAGCTGCTGCTCCTCGTGGTCGAGTGGGACACCTACGGGCGCAGCACGTCGGCGCTCCTGACCCTGATCAGATCAGCCGGCGTGTTCTACGGCGGCCTGATCCTCGCGGTGGTCGTGGCGATCTGGTACATGTGGCGGCACCGCTTGCCAATCTGGTCGGTGTCGGACGCCTTCGCGCCCGGCATCGCACTCGGGCACGTCGTGGGGCGGATGGGATGCTTCTTCGCCGGATGCTGCTTCGGGCGCCAGACCAGCGTCCCGTGGGCGATCACGTTTCACGACGAGTCGGCTGCGCGGAACGTCGGCACTCCGCTCAACGTGCCGCTGCACCCGGCGCAGCTCTACGAGGCAGGTGCGGAACTGCTTATTCTCGGCGTGCTGCTGATAGCCGAACGGCGCGGCCGCCAGTTTCCCGGCCGCACCTTCTGGGGCTACATGCTGCTTTACGGCATCTCGCGATTCATCGTCGAGTTCTACCGCGGCGACAGCCGCGGCATGGTGGGCATGTTCTCCACGTCGCAGTTCGTGTCCCTGCTGATCGTGCCGATCAGCATCGTCATGCTGATGGTGCTGGCGCGGCGGCCCGGTCCGGCGCCGACGGCGGCTGCCGCCCGGCGCGCCGCCTGAACGCTCGTCTGGTCGCGTCAACTCCCAACGTATCTGTTTACCGGGGTCGATGCG
>JBOGIX010000652.1:0-2684 GCA_050744685.1 Vicinamibacterales bacterium
AAACGAGCTCGCGGAAATTCGAAACCTGCTGAAGAAGCGAGGAGGCACCCGATGACTCCATGGATATCGGTCACAGGATGGGCGTTGATCCATTTCCTCTGGCAGGGCGCGCTGGTGACCGTCGCCACCGCCATCGCGCTGCGTGTGACCTCGCGCCGTTCGTCCGCGACGCGATATGCAGTCGCGTGCGCGGGGTTGCTGGCGATGCTGGCGGCGCCTCCGGCAACAGCGGCCCTGTTCCTCGTGCCGCACACCACTGCCACGCTCGACCGGGTCGCGTCTGGTTTCCAGGACGCGACCCCGGGGACACAGCCGTCCACGCCGAACACAGGGAAGCCCCCAGGCGACACGGCGCCCCCCGTAACGGCAGACGCTCGGTCGGCTCGTCCATGGCTCGCGATGATCGTGGCGTTGTGGCTGGCGGGAGTGTTCCTGCTCTTCGGGCGTTTCGCCGGCGGCTGCTGGCGAGTGCGTCGCCTGCGGACCAGAGCCTTGAGCGAAGGCCTGTGTCAGTGGCAAGCGACGGGAGAACGAATCGCCCGGCGGCTGCGGTTGCACGCCGCAGTTCGCGTCGTGCAATCAACAGCGGTGGAGGGTCCGTGCGCCATCGGGTGGCTGAGGCCCGTGATCGTATTGCCCGTTGCCGCGCTGGCAAACCTGTCGCCCTCACAGGTCGAGGCGATTCTGGCTCACGAGCTCGCGCACATCCGTCGGTGCGACTATGCCGTCAATCTGCTGCAGACAGTCGTGGAGACCCTGCTGTTCTATCATCCGGGCGTCTGGTGGGTCTCGGCACGCATCCGCCAGGAGCGCGAACATTGCTGCGACGACGTAGCGGTGGAGATTTGCGGAGAGCCGCGGATGTATGCCGAAGCGCTCGCCGAGCTCGGGTCGTGGCGCACGCCCGCGTCCATCCTGGCGCCCGGAGCCGCGCATGGCTCGCTGCTGGTCCGCATTCGCCGCCTGATGAAGGATCCTGCGGACGACCCGCGACTGTCTCCCGGCGGGCTCGTCGCGTTGGCCCTGGCAATCACCGTCGGCGGCGCCAGCGCGCTCCAGTCGAGCGCATATGCCGGGCACGGTACATCCGCGTCAGTATCGGGCGGGTCGTCGGCCGCCTCTCTCGGACAGGCGACGCGCCAGACGTCGAAGACGGATCACTTCACGATTCATTTCCCGGCGACGTTGGACCTGCACGCGGAGCGCGTCGCGGTCGAGGCCGAACGCGCCTACGAGCGCGTGAGCTCGGATCTGAAACACAACCTCGCGTTCGTCGTTCCGATTCTGTTGTTCCGCACCAGACAGGAACTGGAGCAGAGCGCGAGCGTGTCCCAGCCCGATGATGCCGCCGGGTCGTCCCGCGACCGAATCCTGCTCGCGGTGGACGTGCCCGCGGACCAGTGGCGTGGACTCATCACCCACGAGGTCGCCCACGTCTTCGGAGCTGACATCGTCCCGGGAATGAAGGCGCCGCGATGGATCATGGAGGGATTGGCCGAGTACGAGCGCGGCGATTGGGATCCGAGCGACCTCGCCGCCATTCGGGACATGGTTCACGGCGGCAGCGTCCCGAGCGCGAGCGATCTCGACCGCGGGAACGGGCTCGACTCCCGCGTGCTGTCAACGCTCGGCCACGCGGCCTTCGATTTCATCGAGTCCCGCTGGGGCAAGAATGGCGTCAGACAGTTCCTGTTCGCGCTGCGCCGCGCAGCCCTCGAGGGCATCGATCCGTATTCGCAGGCCTTTCGTGTCTCGCGCGAGGAGTTTACGGAAGGTGTCGTCCAGCACCTGCGGTCGCGTTTCGCGTCGACCGGCGCACGGGCGGCGAGCGTCAGGTTCGATGAAGACGCGACGCTCCACATCCAGGGGGAGGTCACGTCGATAAATGTGGCTGCGGTCGAAGGCCTGGCATGTCTCGAGTTGTGGGTCGACGCCGGCACGGTCAGGCAGCGTTGGGCCGTGGAATGCGCCGGCGAGCCGGCGCGGCACGCGATGCGGGCAATGCGCCCCGGGGACTGGATTGTCGTGACCGGCGCGCCTGCGCGACATCCTGCCAGGCAGCGCGTGATGGTGCACAGCCTGGTTCGCCCCGCGGACGGATTCACCTGGAAGACTGCGGCAGGGTAGCGCCTACTCCGCGCGAAGCGCGATCATCGGATCGACGCTGGCGGCGCGGCGTGCGGGGATGACGCTCGCGACGAGCGCGGCCAGCCCCAGCGCAACAACCGCCGCGATGAAGGCGCGCGGATCGGTCGGCTCGATGTTGAAAAGGAAAGCCTTCGACGCTGCGCTCAGGTACCAGGCGGCCACGGTGCCGATGACGACACCAGTGGCCACCAGCATGCAGGCGTAACGGGCGACGAGCGCGACCACTGCCGGTCGCGTGGCGCCGAGCGCCATGCGCACGCCGATCTCACGCGTGCGCTGCGAGACGAGGTAGGCCATCGTCCCGTAGATGCCAACGGCGGCGATCACCAGGCCGAGCACGCCGAAGAGCCCCAGCAACAGCATGTTGAACCGTCGCGTCGCCATGCTGCGCGCGATCGTTTCCTGCATCGATCGGACGTTGCGCAACGGCACGTCCGGAAACAGCGAATAAACAGCGGTCCTCATTGCGGGCAGTACTTCGTACGGATCGCCACTCGTGCGGATCACCAGCTCGGCGCCATAGACGGGCCCCTGCG
>JBOGIX010000653.1:0-4154 GCA_050744685.1 Vicinamibacterales bacterium
GCTCGGGCCCGGCGCCCGGCTGGCCCGGGCGTTGATCCAGTTCATGCTCGACATGCACACGGGCGAGCACGGCTACACCGAGGTCGAGCCGCCGTTCCTCGTCAACGCCGACGCGCTGCGCGGCACGGGAAACCTGCCGAAGTTCGAGCGGGATCTCTTCAAGATCGCGGGGGACTGGGATCTCTTCCTCATCCCGACGGCGGAAGTGCCGCTGACCAACCTGCATCGCGGCGAGATCCTCGACGGCCGCCGGCTGCCGCTGCGCTACACGGCATACACGCCGTGCTTCCGCAGCGAAGCCGGCTCCTACGGCGCGGACGTGCGCGGCCTGATCCGGCAGCACCAGTTCGACAAGGTGGAGCTCGTGAAGTTCACGACGCCGGAGATGTCGCACGACGAGCTCGAATCGTTGACAGGCAATGCCGAGGAGGTCCTCAAGCGGCTCGAGCTCCCGTTCCGGACGATGCTGCTGTCCACGGGGGATATGGGCTTCGCCTCGGCCAAGACGTATGACATCGAGGTGTGGCTGCCAAGCCAGCAGACCTATCGCGAGATCTCGTCCTGCAGCAACACGGAAGCGTTCCAGGCGCGGCGCGCCAACATCAAGTTCCGCCGCGACGGCACGGGCAAGGCGGAGCTCGCGCACACGCTCAACGGCTCGGGCCTGGCGGTCGGCCGGACGCTCATCGCCATTCTCGAGAACTACCAGCAGAAGGACGGTTCAGTAACGGTTCCGGAGGCGCTGCGGCCGTTCATGGGGGGGATGGCTGTCATCGAGAAATGACTTCTCCCGGCTCGGGGCCGGGGATCGGGCTCGCCGGGGTGTTTCGGGGCAACGCCAAGGCTCTCGCCGAAACGCGCCCTGCACCGCAAGGACGGAACGTTGAACACCGGACCGCGGGCCGCGATTCCCGAGCTGCGGACCACGAGCTGCGAGCCGCGGAAGGTTTACTGCTCGCGTTCTGTGCCGTCGGTGATGATGAACTCGTGCGTGTGAAGCAGCCATCCGGAGCACTGCGCCGAGCACTGGGCGTGGCCGGTTCTCTGCTTCAGCGCGAACTCCGCGGCGATCTGCGCGTGCTCGGGGCTGTCTTCGACGTAGTCCACGCTGATCGCCTCGCCCTCGCGGCCCACCCAGGCCGAGTACAGGCCATTTGGCGTTTCCAGCACCGTCGCCACCCACCCGTTGTCATGGCGCGCGGTCCACGCCGCCAGCGGACGTCGGTTCATCTCGGTTCGCGCCTCCAGTCGCGCCCGGGTCCACGGGCCTGATTCCGCGGAGCGCCGCATCGCGCCTCTCGCCGACTGCCCGCGGGCGTGAGCGACGTGTGCTGATGGTACGCGATATCGACCGCTTTCCGACCCGGATTCGTCGCCGTACCGGACCCCTGTGACCGGGTGCGGTTGTCTTCTGCAGTAGAATCAGCCGCTGCCGAGTTCCCGGATGCTCCTGACCTTTCGACGGGTCCTTCGCGGTCTCGACCAGCGGCGCGGCTACAGCGCCGCGGTCATCATCACGCTCGCGCTGACGATCGGCACGACGACCGCGATCTTCAGCGCCGTCTACGCGAGTCTGCTGAAGCCCCTGCCCATCACCAGACCTGAAGCGCTCGTAATCTGCTGGGAGCGGGCGCCCGAGCGGAACCTGTCGGTCGTGGAGCTGTCGTATCGCGCGTTCGAGGAGTGGCGTCTGCACAGTCGCAGCTTTGCCGCGGCGGCCGCGGTGGGATCGTCCACCTGGCCGGGTGTTCTGGAACGTGGCGAGCCGGCGCGCGTTGCGACCGCCGGCGTATCGGCTTCGTTCTTCGAGACGCTCGGCGCCGCGCCGGCGCTGGGCCGCGCGTTTTCGGTGGACGACGATCTTCCGAATGCCGCGCCAGTGGCCATCCTGAGCCACGTGATCTGGACGACACGTTTCGGGGCCGATCCATCCGTGGTGGGAAGCAGGATCGAGATGGACGGCGTGCGCACGGTCGTCGGCGTCATGCCGCAGGGTTTCGACTACCCGCGCGGCACCGACTTCTGGATCCCTGTTGTTCCGGTCCTCACCGGCCCTGCCGGCGACAGGGCCGCGAACCTGCGCGATATTGGCGTGCTCTTCCTGGTTGGCCGGCTGCGAAGCGGCGTCACGCCGGAGATGGCGCGGGAAGAACTGAATCAGCTCAGCGCACAGCAGCAGAAACAGGGGATTCCGCATTTCGGCTCACAGGTCGTGGTGACGCCGTTTCTCGATTACGTCCTCGGTCCCGTACGTCAGGCGTTGTGGGCGCTGTTGGCCGCCGCGATCGTCCTGCTGATCATCGGGTGCACGAACGTGTCCGGCCTCATGCTCACCCGCGTCTCGCGCCGGCGGCGGGAACAGGCGGTGCGCGTTGCGCTCGGCGCCACACGGATTCAGGTCGGCCGAGAGTGGTTCGTAGAGACCCTGATTCTTTCCACAGCCGGCGGTGTCATGGGTGTTGCCGCGTCGTACTGGGTGGCGCGGGCGATCGTGGTACTCGCCCCGCCAGACATTCCGCGGCTCGGCGACGTGGCGATCAACGTGCCGGTCGCGCTTTTCAGCTGTGCCATCGTCGCTGCGGCGGCAGTGCTCTGCGGTGCGGCGCCGGTCCGTCAGGCAGGCGCCTTCAATCTCGTGGAGACGCTCAACGATGCCGCGCGCGGCACTCCGGGCAGGCAGGTCTGGCGTGCGCGCTCGCTGCTCCTCGTGGTGCAGATATCCCTGACGATTCTCCTGCTGGTCGCTGGCGGTCTCGTCGTGCGGAGCTTCATCAACCTGCAGCGGATCGACCTGGGCTTCGTCCCTACGAACGTCGTGATGCTGAATGTGACGCCACGAAGCGCCCCCTCTGCGGTGAACAAGTGGATGGCGGAGTTCCTGGATCGAGTAGAAGCGCTTCCTGACGTCGACGCTGCCGGAGCCGTATACCTCCGTCCGTTGGCGCTCGGTCCCATCGGGCAGGAAGCCGGTGTCATTCTGGAAGGGCAGCCGGTGGTCCTGGACACGACCCACCGCAATCCGGCGTTGAACTACGAGATCGCGACGGCCGGCTATTTCCACGCCATGCGGATCCCGCTCCTCGAGGGGCGACTGTTCACCGACCGCGACACCGCTGACGCGCCCCCCGCGGCTCTCGTGAGCGCGAGCACCGCCCGAACGCTGTGGCCCGGACGCAGCGCGATCGGGCGGCGATTCATGCTGACGCACGACCAGGCGCCGCCCGAGCGGGCGTGGCGAACAGTCGTCGGCGTGGTGAGCGACGTGCGTTACAGAGGAATCGACGACGTGCGGCTGGATGTCTACGACGCTCCGCTGCAGGCGCGGTCGGAGGCGCGGGACGTCGTCGTCCGCGGACGAGGCGACGCGCGGCGGCTGATCTCCGCAGTGCAGGCCGAGGCGCGCCGGCTCGACCCGGGTGTGCTGATCGATGGCGTCACCACACTGGATAACGTGGTAGCCCGCGCGACGGCGCCCTGGCGGTTCACGACGTGGACGCTGAGCCTGTTCGCAATCATGGCATTCGGCCTGTCGGCGCTGGGGCTCTTCAGTCTCGTGAGTCTGGACGTGGCGGACCGCCGGCACGAGTTCGCCCTGCGCATCGCACTCGGTGCGACGAGGGAGAAGGTTGTCCGGCTAGTGCTCGTTTCGCTCGCCAAACGGATCGTACCCGGCCTGCTGCTCGGCGTCGTCGCATCCGCCGCCGGCACTCAGACACTCCGCGCCCTGCTGTTCGGTGTCGAGGCGGTGGACGCCGCTACGTACGCGGTGGTCGTCTTGCTGATTATGTGTGTGACTGCAGTGGCTGCGTCCGTGCCGGCGCGCCGGGCGGCACTCATCGATCCGCTCATGCTGTTCAGGCACGGATAGGACGCGCTGCAGTTCCGAGAAACACGACGTAACCCGACGCACCTGTCGTAAGATCGGAAGTGCCTACAAGTCGCTGATCTGCAACGAATCCACATCCGGAGAGGTGGCCGAGTGGTTTAAGGCGGCGGTCTTGAAAACCGTTGAAGTCGAAAGGCTTCCAGGGGTTCGAATCCCTTCCTCTCCGCCAACCTTCGCTCGGTTTCTGGCGACGATTGCCCGCTCTCGTTTCGAGCTACGCTTGACACGGCACGGTCGGGGAGAATGCCCTGAACGAGTCTGCTAAGTC
>JBOGIX010000654.1:0-4321 GCA_050744685.1 Vicinamibacterales bacterium
GGCGCGGCGCGCGCCGCCCAGGTGCTCGCCGCGGTCGAGCTCGGCCGGCGCAGCGTATCGCACGCGGCGCGAGACCGCGTGCAGCTGACGAGCCCCCGCGCGGTGGCCGAGTACCTCCTGCCGCAGTATGGGAACCGTCCCGTCGAGCAGTTCGGCGTGCTGCTGCTCGACACGAAGCATCGCGTGCTGAGGAGCACGGTGCTCTCCGTCGGCACGCTCGACGCGAGCATCGTCCATCCGCGCGAGGTCTTCCGCGAAGCGGTGACTGGCGGCGCGGCGGCGATCGTGCTCTTTCACAATCACCCGTCGGGCGACCCCGAGCCGAGCCGGGAAGACACGCGCCTGACGGAGCGGCTGATTGCCGCCGGCGTGTTGATGGGGATCAACGTGATCGATCACGTGATCCTCGGCGACGCGCGTTATTTCAGCTATCGCGAGAGAGGATCGCTCTGACGATTGGGTAAGACGCTCTACTTCGATTGTTTTTCCGGCGCGTCGGGGGACATGGTCCTCGGCGCGCTGCTCGATCTCGGGCTGCCGATCGACGCGCTCGGCGGCGCGCTCGGCAGCCTGGCCATCGATCACGGCGCGATCAGCGCCGAACGCGTGCTCCGCGCCGGCGTAGCCGCGACGCGGTTCCGGCTCGAAGAACCCGAGCATACGCACGTTCACGCCGGATTCGAGCAACCGCCGGCCCTCGCCCACGACGGCGACGACCGTGGCCACGCGACTCATGACCACGGGCACGGGCGCCGTCACGACCACGGCGATGATCACGACCACGGACATCCTCACGGCCCCGGCCAGGGGCACTCGCACGCAACGGGCCACGGCCACCACAGCCTTGCGGATATTCAGCTGTACATCGATCGCTCGGGGCTGTCGCCGGAAGGCAAGAGCCGCGCGGCGGCGATGTTTCGACGCCTGGCGGAAGCGGAGGCGGCCATTCACGACATGCCGCTCGACCGAATCCATCTGCACGAGGTTGGCGCCGTCGATTCCATTGTCGATATCGTCGGCGCCGTGTTCGGCATGGAATGGCTGGGCGCGACCGACATCGTGGCCTCGCCGCTGAACGTGGGCAGCGGTACAGTACGGTGCGCGCACGGCGTGTTCCCCGTGCCGGCGCCGGCCACAGTGCGCCTGCTCCAGGGCGTGCCGATCTATTCGGGGGCGGTCGCGCAGGAGCTCACTACCCCGACAGGCGCCCTGCTCGTCACGAGCTACGCGCGCGAGTTCGGGCCGATTCCGCCGATGACGGTCAGCCGCATCGGCTACGGCGCCGGCGGGCGCGACGTGCTCGAGCATCCGAACGTGCTCCGTCTGCTGCTCGGCGAGCGGAACGCTTCGGACTCCGCCGAGCGAATCGTCACCATCGAGTGCGAGATCGACGACATGAACCCGCAGCTCTTCGGACCCTTGATGGATCGGCTGTACGACGCGGGCGCGCTGGACGTCTATTACGCGCCGGTGCAGATGAAGAAGAACCGGCCGGGGACACTGGTCACCGTCATCGCCCCGCCGGAGAAGCGCCATGCGCTCAGCGGCGTCCTGTTCCGCGATACGACCACGATTGGCGTCCGCTACCAGGAGATGCACCGGGAGCGGCTGGACCGCGAGATCAGGACCGTCGCGACGCCGGTGGGGCCGATCCGGTTCAAGATCGCCCGCCGAGGCGGCAGCATCGTCAACGCGTCGCCCGAGTTCGAAGATTGTGCGCGTGCCGCCGCGGAGCGACAGATGCCGATCAAGGACGTGCAGGCGCTCGCCGTACGGGCGTGGCTGGAGCAGGCGGAGTCCCACTGATGCCGTCCTTCTACATCACCACGCCGATCTACTACATCAATGCGGAGCCGCATCTCGGCCACGCATACACGACCATGGTCGCCGACGCGATCGCCCGCGCGCGCCGTCTGCAGGGAGACGACGTGTTCTTCCTGACCGGCACCGACGAGCACGGGCAGAAGGTCGAGCGCGCCGCGAAGAAGGCCGGCCTCGACACGCGCGACTTCGCCGATCGCATCGCCGCGAAGTACCGCGCCCTCTTCGAGGTCCTGAACATCTCCCACGACGACTTCATCCGGACGACGGAAGAGCGCCACAAGCGGGCCGCCCAGGCGATCTGGCGGAAGGTGCGCGAGAACGGTTACCTGTACAAGTCCAGCTACGAAGGCTGGTACTGCACGGTCGACGAGCTGTTCGTGCCTGAGACGCAGCTCGTCGACGGCACGCGCTGCCCGACGTGCGGCAATCCCGTCGAGCGGCTCAGCGAGGAGAGCTATTTCTTCCAGTTGTCACGTTTCGCGGAGCCCCTGCTCGAGCACTACCGCGCGAATCCCGAGTTCATCAGCCCCGAGATCCGCCGCAACGAGATGGTGGCCTTCGTCTCGTCGGGGCTCCGCGACCTGAGCGTCAGCCGCACCTCGTTCAAGTGGGGCATACCCGTGCCGGACGATCCGGGCCACGTCATGTACGTGTGGTTCGACGCGCTGACGAACTACCTGACCGCCGCCGGCTACCCGGACGACGAGGAACGCCTCGGGCGCTACTGGCCGGCCGACGTGCACCTGATGGGCAAGGAAATCGTCAGGCAGCACACCGTCTATTGGCCGGCGTTCCTGATGGCGGCCGGACTGCCGCTTCCTCGCCGGGTGATCGGCCACGGCTGGTGGCTGATGAACGAAGCCAAGATGTCCAAGTCGCTCGGCAACGTCGTCAGGCCGCAGGGTTATATCGAGCGTTTCGGGGTGGATGCCCTGCGTTATTTCGTCATGCGTGAAATGGTGCTCGGCCAGGACGCCAGCTTCTCCGACGACACCTTTCTGAACCGCTACAACGCCGATCTGGCCAATGACCTCGGGAACCTCGCCAGCCGCGTCACGACGATGATCCAGCGGTACTGCAACGGGACGATTCCTGCCGCGTCCGCCAGGACCGGCGCCGAGACGGAACTGCGCACGAGCGTCGACCAGGCCATTCGATCGGCTGTTGGCCACGCCACGCAGTTCGATTTCAGCCAGTCGCTCCGCGCCACCTGGGATCTGATCTCGAGCGTGAACAAGTACATCGTCACGCGCGAACCCTGGGCGCTGGCGAAGTCGGCCGACTCCCGCCAGCACCTGGAGACGACGTTGTATTCGGCGGCCGACGCGTTGCGAGTGATTGCGGCGCTCGTCGAGCCGGTGATGCCGTCGACCGCCGTGCGGCTGCGGACGATGCTCGGCGTGCCTGCGGAGAGCTGGACCAACCTTCGTCCCGACACCCTGTCGGCCGGCATCGCGCTCGGGCCGATCGAACCCCTGTTTCCAAGAATGGAACACACCGTGGAGGAATTGAGAGCCATGTCAGACGCCGGGAGCACACCCGACTCGCCTACACCAGCACAGGCGCCTCCGGGCCCTGCCACGCCCGCTGCAGCAGCGCCGGCGACTGCGCCGGCAGGCGGCGCGGACAAGATCTCGATCGACGAGTTCATGAAGGTCGACTTGCGGGTCGCCAAGGTGCTCACCGCCGAGAAGGTCGCCAACTCGCGCAAGCTGGTGAAGATGACGATCGACGTCGGTTCGGAACAGCGAACGCTGGTCGCCGGCATCGCCGACGCCTACGAGGCCGAGCAGCTCGTCGGCCGCACGATCGTCGTCGTGTTCAACCTGAAGCCGGCGAAGCTGATGGGCATCGAGTCGAACGGCATGGTCCTCGCGGCCAGCCCGGAAGGGGGCAAGCCGACGCTCCTGACCGTCGATCCCGCGGTGGCGCAGGGGACGAGGGTGAGGTAGTCGTCAGTTTCCAGTTGCCAGTTTTCCGTTGCCAGTTAACCCTTCTGGTTGCCAGTCACTGGAAACCAGAAACCAACGAACTGGAAACTGGAAACTGGCAACTGGAGACTGACGATGATCGACTCCCATTGCCACCTCGCCGGCGAAGAGTTCGAGGCGGATCTGCCGGCCGTGGTCGAACGCGCGCGGCAGGCTGGTGTTCGGGGAGCGCTGGTGATCCTGTCGGCGGGCGACGAGCCGGAACGGCAGCGCGCAGCGCGCGTGCGCGAGCTCTGGCCGGACGTCCGGTTCTCGGTCGGCATACACCCCCACCAGGCCGGGCAGCATGGCGCACAGATCGAGCAGGGGATGGCGACGGTTGCGGCGGAGGCAACGAGCTCGCAGGCCGTGGCGATCGGCGAGATCGGTCTCGACTACCACTACGACTTCTCACCGCGCGAGGTGCAGCGCCAGGTGTTTCGGCATCAGATTCGGCTCGCGCGCGAGCTCGCGTGGCCGGTCGTGATCCATACCCGCGAGGCCGACGCCGACACAATCGACATCCT
>JBOGIX010000655.1:0-2403 GCA_050744685.1 Vicinamibacterales bacterium
GCGCGGCTCGTCGTCGCCGGCGCGGGCCGTCGCCGGAGCCAGTGGGAGGAAGAGGCCGCACGCTCGGGCCAGTCCGGATCCGTCCGGTTCCTGGGCTTCACTCCGCACGTGCGGGAGCTGCTTGCGGCGAGCGACCTGCTCGTGAGCCCCGTGCGCTACGAATCCTACGGCCTGAACGTGCACGAGGCGCTCTGCCGTGGCGCGGCGGTCCTCGTGTCGCAGGCGGCGGGGGTGACCGAGCGATTCGATGCCGCATTGTCGGAGGCGCTGCTGCCCCGCGACATCACCTCCGACGAGCTCGCGCGACGGCTTCGCCTGTGGCGCGAGGACCTCGAGGGTTGGCGTGCGCGCGCCGCGGGCACGGCCGCACGGCTGCGCGCACGCTCGTGGCAGCAGATGGCCGCCGAGCTGATCGACATCGCAGAACAGCCGGTGTGCGAACGGGTGCTGGCGTGACGCGGACGAGCCGCTTCATTCGGGGTTTCGCCAGCGGTTACGTGCACCTCATGGCGGCGGCGGTCGTCGGCCTCTGGCTCACGCCGTTCTTTCTGCATCGCCTCGGCCCGGACACCTACGGTCTGTGGCTCGTCGGCACCCAGATCATCGCCTATTTGCTGCTGATGGACCTCGGCGTGGTGGCGCTGCTGCCGCGCGAGGCGGCCTACGTCACCGGTGCCACGGGACGACGGGATGCGCCGGAGCTGCGGGGAGTGGTGGAGCAGGCGTTTACGCTTGCCGCGGCGCAGACGCCGATGGTGCTCATGGCGGCGGTGCTCGCGCTGCGATGGATGCCCGAGTCCTGGGCGGCGCTCCGTCTGCCGCTCGTGGTTGTGCTCGCGGTGTTCATCGTGACGTTTCCGCTCCGCGTCTTCCAGGCCGCGCTGACCGGCCTCCAGGATCTCGCGTTCGTCGCCCGCGCGCAGTTCGGCGCCTGGACCGCCGGAACGGTCGTGAACGTCGTGCTCGTCCTGCAGGGATTCGGCCTGCCCGCCCTCGCCGCCGGGTGGTGCGTCACACAGCTGCTGACGATTGGCGCGTGCGGCGTGCGCCTGGCGCGCGCGTTCCCCGGGGCGATGCCGCGGCGCCTGCACATCGGCGATGCGCGCTCGACACGCGAGTACATCGCGCGATCGGCCTGGATCTCGGTCAGCCAGGTGTCGCAGGTCCTGCTGAACGGAACGGACGTGATGGTGGTGGCGGGCCTGCTCGGCCCGGCCGCGGTCGTGCCGTATGTGTGCACGGGAAAGCTGATCGCCGTGTTGGCGAACCAGCCGCAGGCGATCCTGCAGAGCGCGGCACCGGCGCTGAGCGAGTTGCGCAGCTCCGGGGAACGCGATCGTCTCTTCTCGGTGAGCGCCGCCCTGTCGCAGGCGACGCTTGCGGTCAGCGGCCTGGTCGCCTGCGTGATCCTGGCCGTGAACGGCGGCTTCGTTGCGTGGTGGGTCGGCGCGGAGCAGTACGGCGGGCTGATGCTGACCGCGCTGCTGCTCGCGGCGATGATCGTCCGCCACTTCAACACGACGAACGTCTACGCGCTGTTCTGTTTCGGCCACGAGCGGCGGCTGGCGCTCACGGGTCTTGCGGACGGGGTGGTCACGCTGGCGCTCAGCGCGGCGTTCATCAAGCTGTTTGGCATCGCCGGCGCGCCGCTCGGTGCGATCGCCGGCGTGCTGCTCGTCGGCGGTCCTCTGAACCTGGCCGCGCTGTCGCGCGAGACTGGCGTCGCCCGCTGGCGGCCGATTACGGTGCTGGGGCCATGGTTTCAGCGCTTCGTCGTGATGCTCGTCCTTGCCGGCATCGCCGGCGTGTGGATCAGGCCGTCCACGTTCGTGCTGCTGGCGGCGCTTGGCGCCGCTGCGGGCATCTTTTACGCGGCCGTGGTGGTTGCGCCCCTGCTGCGCTCGCCGGCCGGTGTCTACCTGCGGCCGCTGATCGCGCGCGTGCAGAGCGCGCGGCCGGCGTTCGCTTCGCGCAAAGGCGATGGACGCGTGTCCGTGAGCGTCAGTGAATGACGACATCCAGCCCGATGCGCCCGGTCGTCGCTCACGTCGTGCCCGCGCCGTTCGATGCTCGAGACGGCATCATCGGCGGGGCCGAGCGCTATTCCCTCGAGCTCGCGCGTCACATGGCACGGCGCGTGCCGACACGCCTGATCTCGTTCGGCGATCGTGAGCGCGTATCGAAAATCGGGGAGCTGGAGGTGCGCGTGCTGGCAGCCCGCTACGCTCGCGGGCAGCGCACCAACCCGGTGTCGGCGGCCCTCTGGGGAGCGCTCAAAGGCGCCACCGTGGTGCACTGTCATCAGCAGCACGTGCTGGCGAGCAGCCTGTCGGCGCTGATGACACGGTTGCGCCGCCGGCGTGTGTTCGCGACCGACCTCGGGGGCGGCGGCCTCGACGTGTC
>JBOGIX010000656.1:0-6227 GCA_050744685.1 Vicinamibacterales bacterium
GACGCGCCGCTCTTCTCGAGCGACGGGGACTTCGCTCCGTTGGTGAAGAAGATGTCCGGCCTGCCGTCCGCGTTGTAGTCGAACACCGCGACGCCGCCAGGCGTGCTTTCGACGTAGTGCTTCTCGGGCGTGGGGGAATGCTGGTACGCGAAGTCGATCCCGGCACTGGCCGCCACGTCGCGCAGCTTCAGGCCCGGAAGCGCTGAAGTTTGCGCCGACATCGATGGTGGTGCCCGATGAGTCAGGACGGCGGCCGAGAATACGAGTACAGGGAGGGAAAGCCAGGATCGGTGCATCACCTAACGTTCCCTGCTGGGGGGCGCTCTCGTCAACACCCAACGCCGAACTCCCAACTCCCAAAGCGTGATGCTCGAAGGGAGCGAGGTGAAAATCGCGGCGTAAAGCCGGCTGGCTCGCCTTTCACCCAGCTCGAGCGAGCCAGGCGTCTTGGGAATTGGAAGTTGGGCGTTGACCGAGAGCCCCCCGCAAGCCTGCTATCCTACTCGGCAATGAAGAATCCTCGTTGGGTCCGCGCTGCCGCAGTTTTGGGTGCGCTGTCGGTCGCGGCGATCTCTGCCGACACCCAGAATGCTGCGGCTGCGAAGCCGGCCGCAGCGTCCTCCGGTTTCCACTTCACGGACGTGACGAAGGCAGCCGGCATCGCCTTCAGGCACAACAGCGGCGCGGCGGGCAAGAAGTATCTGCCCGAGACCATGGGATCCGGCTGCGCGTTCCTGGACGTGGACGGCGACGGCTGGCAGGACATCCTCTTCATCCAGTCGATGGACTGGCCCGGGGCGAAGAAGTCGCGCAGCGTCATGGCGCTCTATCGCAACAACCGGAACGGCACGTTTACGGACATCACGAAGGCGGCTGGGCTGGCCGTCGAGTTGTACGGGTTGGGCGTCGCCGCGGCGGACTACGACAACGATGGCGACGTCGACATCTACGTCACCGCGCTCGGGCCGAACAAGCTGTTCCGCAACAATGGGGCCGCGCGCTTCGAGGATGTGACGACGCGCGCCACAGTGGGGGACCCCGGTTTCTCGGCCAGCGCGGCCTGGTTCGACTACGACGGGGATCATCGGCTGGATCTGTTCGTCACCAACTACGTCGAGTGGACACGGGCGACCGACAAATTCTGCTCGCTCGACGGCAAGTCGAAGTCGTATTGCACGCCGGAAACCTACAAGGGGCAGAGCCCGACGCTGTATCGCAACAAAGGAGACGGCACGTTCGAGAACGTCACCCGCAAAGCCGGCCTGTACGACACGAACAACAAGATGCTCGGTGCGGCGCTCATCGACTACAACAACGACGGCCGCCTCGATCTCTTCGGCGCGAACGACACGCAGCCCAATCGTTTGTATCAGAACAAGGGAGACGGCACGTTCACCGACATCGCCGTCACGGCCGGCGTGGCCTTCAGCGACGCTGGTGTGGCGCGCGCAGGCATGGGCGTGGACGCCGCGGACTACGACGGCTCCGGCCGGCCGAGCCTGGTCATCGGCAATTTCACCAACGAGATGATGGCGCTGTACCAGAACCAGGGAAACGGCCTGTTCATCGACGAGGCGCCGGGCTCGACGATCGGCCGCGCCTCCATGCGTCGGCTGACCTTCTCCTGCTTTTTCTTCGACGTCGACCTCGACGGCCGTCTCGACATCTTCGGCGCCAATGGCCACGTCGCAGACGATGTGTCGAAAGTGCAGCCGACGATCGCCTACGCCCAGCCGCCGCACCTGTTTCGTAACGTGGACGGCAAGAAGTTCGAGGAAATCAGCGCGCGCGTCGGCCCGGCGTTTTCGACGCCGGTCGTGGGGCGCGGCGCTGCCTACGGCGATTTCGACAACGACGGCGATCTCGACCTGCTGCTCACGGCGAACAACGGACCCGGCCGGCTGCTTCGCAACGATGGCGGCACGAACCGCAAAATGCGTGTTGCGCTGACCGGCACGACCTCGAATCGCGATGCCATCGGCGCCAGGGCGCGGCTCCTGCACGAGGGCGGCCCGACCTCCTGGCTGATGGTGAAGACGGGCTCGAGTTATCTTTCACAGAGCGAGATGCCCCTGACCTTTGGCCTCGGCGGCGGTGCGAAGATCACCGGCCTCGAGGTCGCGTGGCCGAACGGCCGGACCGAGCGCGTGTCCGGCATTGCAGCAGGAACGATGGTCACGGTGGTCGAAGGCAAGGGCGTCACGCGTACCACACCGCTTCGTTGATGCGCTACATCATCACGTCCATCGCCTGTGTGGCGCTCGCACTGCTCGGGCTCGCTCCCGAGCCGCGTGCCCTCGTCCAGACGCCGTCAACGGCGCAGTCCGCCGGCGTCCGCGAGAACGCGTACCGGGCGAACAACAGGGGAGTCGCGTTCCTCGAACAGTTCAATTATCCGGACGCGGCGCAGGCGTTCGGCGAAGCGCTGAAGATCTACCCGGATCTCGCGATCGCCCGCTTGAACCTCGCCATTGCGCTGCTGTACGAGGGGAATCCCGCCGAAGCGGTGGTCGCAGCGAGGCAGGCGGCAGAGAAGATGTCGGATGCGCCCCAGGCGCATTTCGTGCTCGGGCTTGCCGCGCGGGCTGACGACAAGCTCGACGTGGCCGTGTCGGCATTCAGCGAGGTACTGAAACTGGATCCCACCGACGCGGGGACGAAGATCCATCTCGGCCAAATCCGCCTCCAGCAGCGCCAGTACCCGGAAGCGCTGCGCCTGTTCCAGGAGGCGGCTGCGACCGAGCCATACAACGTCACCGCGGCGTACAACGTGGCACTCGCCCTCGGGCGCGCCGGGCGCGGGGAGGAAGGCCGCACCGCGATGCAGCGCTTCGAAGCGCTGCGCGATAGCGCCTACGGCGTGACCTACGCACAGACGTACCTGGCGCAGGGGCGATATGGTGAGGCGATAGCCTCGACCGGCGCGGAGCCGGACCTTGTCGATGCGGCAACACCCGACGTGACATTCGCAGATGCCACGGCATCGGCGCTGCCGTCCGGGGCCTCGCCCGCGGCGGGTTCGGCTGCGGGCTCCGTCATGCTCGTCGATGTGGATGGCGACAGCGACCTCGACCTGATCGAGGCGGGCGAACGTGGCCTGCGCCTCCTGAAGAACGCAAAAGGCGTATTCACCGACGACACGGCACGCGCGCGGCTCGAGGTGTCGCGCGATAACGCCCTGACCGTCGCGGTCGCAGGGGACGTCGACAACGACGGCAAGCCGGATCTGTTCGCGGCCGGAAAGGGCAGTCATCGACTCCTGCGCCAATCGGCGGACAACACGTTCGAGGATGTCACTGCAAAGGCTGGCCTTGGCGCGCCGCCCGCCGCCGCGCGGGCCGCGGCATTCGCCGATGTCGATCACGACGGCGATGTCGATCTCCTGATCGCGTCCGACGCCCTCAAGGTGTTCCAGAACAACGGCGACGGCACGTTCACCGACATCGCCGCGAAGGCCGGGCTCGCCAGCGCGGGCTCGCCCGCCGCCATCGTGCCCACGGACTTCGACAACCGGCGCGACATCGATCTCGTGCTCGTCGGCGGCGAGCGGCCGCAGTTGTTCCGGAACATGCGCGACGGCTCGTTCCACGAATCGGGCGCGGACGTCGGCCTGCCGCCGGCATCCGGCGGCGTCGTCGCCGCTGCCGACGTGAACAAGGACGGGTATCCCGACTTCTTTTTTGGCCGTGGCGCCTCACCTGGCGTGTTCGCGTTGAGCGATGGCCAGGGTCGTTTCCGTACCGCGGACGCTCCGGCCGGGACCGCAGATGCGATGGCCGCGCAGTTTTTCGATTACGACAACGACGGCCTGCTCGATCTGGCTGCCGCCACGCGCGACCGAGTGCAGGTGCTGCGGAACGTGGGTGGCGGGCGCTGGACCAACGTCAGCGCGGCTGCCCGCGCGACCGCATTCGAGGGCGCGGCGATCGGCGCGCTCGCGCTCGGTGATATCGACGCGGACGGCGACACCGACCTGGTCGGCCGGCAGGGCGGCGCGCTGAAGGTGTTCAGGAACGAAGGAGGCAGCCGGCGCTCGTCCCTTCGCGTGCAGCTCGTCGCACGTGCCAGCAATCGCACTGCGGCCGGCGCGAAGGTCGAGATGCGGGCGGGAAGCCTTCGTCAGGTGCTCGAGACATCATCGGCCGTGCCCGCTGCCGCGCCGGCCGATCTCGTCTTCGGCCTCGGCGCTCGCAAGGCCGTCGACGTCGTGCGCGTGCTGTGGCCGTCCGGCATCCTGCAGGCGGAAACGTCGCAGGATCCGTCCGTGCCTGGCGCGGCGCAGCAGGCCGGCATCCAGGGGAGTGTCACGATCACGGAGCTCGATCGGAAGCCATCGTCCTGCCCGTACCTGTTCACGTGGAACGGGACCCGTTTCGAGTTCGTCACCGACTTCATGGGCGGCGGCGAAATGGGCGCGTGGCAGGGGCCCGGACTCTGGAACCGGCCGGACCCGGACGAGTACGTGCGCATCCGGGGCGATCAGTTGCTGCCGCGCGACGGCCGCTACGAGCTCAGGATGACCAACGAGCTCGAGGAGGCGCTGTTCATCGATCGTGCGCAGCTCGTGGCTGTCGATCATCCGGCGGACGTCCAGGTGTATCCGAACGAGGGATTGAAGTCGTCGGCGGGGCCCTTCAGGCTGCATGCCACGCGTGGCGCGCGTCCTCCACTGAGCGCCCGCGACGATCACGGCCACGACGTTCTGTCACGCCTCTCGCACCTCGATCGCCGATACCCGGACGACTTCGACCTGCTTCCGATTCGGGGCTACGCCGAACCGCACGCGCTGGTGCTCGATCTCGGGGCGGTCCCGGATCGTGCCACGCTGCTGATGACAGGGTGGACGGACTACGCGTTTTCGAACGACAACGTCGCCGCCGCACAAGGCGGTCGGACGATGACCCCGCCCTCGCTGCAGGTCAGGGACAGTCGGGGACAGTGGAAGACCGTCGTCGAGGAGATCGGATTCCCTGTCGGCCGCCCGCAGACAGTCGCGGTCGACCTGACGGAAAAATTTCTCTCGCCGTCGCGCGAGGTCCGCATTCTCACCAGCATGCGGATCTACTGGGATCAGATCCTGGTCGGCGGGGCGGCCGACTTGTCGTTCGTGCGGACGACACGGCTGGAGCCGATCGCGGCCGATCTGCGCTGGCGCGGCCTTTCGCAGGAGGTCACCCCGGACGGACGCGAGCCCTATTCCTACGACTACCACCGGGTTTCGGCGGCGATGCCGTGGAAAGTGATGGTCGGCCGGTACACGCGTGAAGGCGACGTCCGACCGCTCGTCGGAAGCGTGGACGATCTCTTCGTCATCTCGCGACCGGGCGACGAGGTGGCATTGGCGTTCGAGGTGCTGCCGCCGGTTGCCCCAGGCATGGCGCGCACGTTTCTGCTCTACGCGCATGGCTACAGCAAGGAGATGAACCCGCGGTCGGCAACTCCGGACACCGTCGGGCCCATGCCATTCCGGGCGATGAGCGGCTATCCCTACGGGCCCGGCGAACACTTCCCCCGCCGTTCGGTGCACCGTGAGTACATGGACGAGTTCAATACGCGAGTCGTGCGCAGCCCGTGGCCGTCGCTCGACGCCCTGGTCTATGCGAACCGGCCGGCACGGCGTCCGGTTGCGCGCGAAGGGGGCGTGCAGTGAGCGTGGACACGATCCGCTACGCCGCGGCCGCGTGCCAGACCGATCTGCCGAATCCTCTGCACCGCCGCGACATGCGTGCGAACACGGATCGCATGCTGGCGATGATTGACGCCGCCGTGGCGGGCAGCGCGCCGTTCCTGCCCGTTCGCCTCGTCGTATTCCCGGAGTTCGCGCACGCCGCGCCGGTGTTCGCCACGCGCGCCGAGCTGCTCGACAAGCTCGCCGTGCCGATTCCGAACGAGCACACCGAACGTCTCGAAGCGAAGGCCCGCGAGCACGACGTCTACATCCAGTCGGGAACGATGATCGAGGTCGATCCACGGTGGCCGCAGGTCGTCTTCAACGCCACCTGTCTCATCGGACCGTCGGGCATCCTTTATAAGTACCGCAAGGTCAATCCGTGGATTCCTTACGAGCTCCACGCGAGCCCGCACGATATCGAGGGATATCCCGACGCGATGTTTCCGGTCGCTGACACGCCAATCGGGCGAATCGGCTGTGCCATCTGCTACGACTGGCTCTTTCCGGAGGCGATGCGGCAGCTCACCGCCAACGGCGCGGAAGTGCTGGTGCGGGT
>JBOGIX010000657.1:0-6379 GCA_050744685.1 Vicinamibacterales bacterium
GTGTTGAGCGCGATCCAGCAGCTCGAGGAGATGCGCGTGCGCGAAGGCGTCCACCTGCGCACCGATCTCGACACCCGCAAGTCGCTGCTGTCGGGGCTCCTCGCACGGATCGCGACGGCCGCCAATACCGGTCGCGAGCAACTCGAGGCGCGGCTGCTCGAGCGCGCGCGCGAGATTGCCACCGCGCTGCCGATCGACCAGTCAGCGTTGTCGCAGGAAGTGGTGCGCGTCGCGCAGCGATCGGACATCAGCGAAGAGGTCACGCGGTTTCACGGTCATCTGTCGCATTGGGACGCGCTGTCGGACAGCGCGGAGCCGTGCGGCCGCAAGCTGGATTTCCTGCTGCAGGAGATGAACCGCGAGGTGAACACGACGGGCTCCAAGGCCGAGGGCCCTGCCGTTTCGGAGTTGATCGTGACGCTCAAGGCAGAGCTCGAGAAGATGCGCGAGCAGGTCCAGAATGTCGAGTGACCGGCCGGACACCGCCGGAAGCCGTTGCCTGGGGATGTCGCCGGACACGGATCCGGCGGCGCCGGCGGCCGGCCGGCGCGGCCTGCTGTTCGTCGTTTCGGCCCCTTCCGGCACGGGGAAAACTACGGTCGTCGAGCGGCTGGTTCAGATCGTCCCCGAGCTGGCGCTGTCGCGCTCCTACACCTCGCGCCTCGCGAGACCTGGCGAGCAGGACGGGGTGGACTATAATTTCGTATCCCGCCCCCGTTTCGAAGAGATGGTCGCTGCGGACGCCTTCCTCGAGTGGGCGGACGTGTTCGGCAACCTCTACGGCACGTGCGCCGAGGATGCCGAGCGGCATCTGGAGACCGGCCGCGACCTGGTGCTCGTCATCGACGTGCAGGGCGCGCGGCAGGTCCGGGCGCGATGCACCGGCACTGTGGGGGTGTTCGTCATGCCCCCTTCGTTCGAGGTCCTCGAGCAACGCTTGCGGGGCCGCAGCAAGGACACGGAAGCGGCGATGCAGCGCCGGCTGCAGACGGCGCGCGACGAGGTGGCGGCGTTCAACGAGTACGACTACGTCATCGTGAACGACGAGCTGGAGGCGTGTGTGGATCGCCTGCGGGCCATCGTGCTCGCGGAGCGGACGCGATTGCGATCCGCACGCGCGGAAGCCGAGAGAATCGTGAACACGTTCAGGGCAAAAGGATTGAGATGACCAAGAGCGCGGAAACCACCAACAAGTTCGAGTTCGTGATCCTGGCCGGCGCAAGGGCGCGCCAGCTGCTGCGCGGATGCACGCCGCGCACCGAGGGCTCGGTCAAGCCCGCCCGCATCGCCGCGCTCGAGATCAAGCAGGGGCACGTACGGAAGGTTCCGACGGAGGCGGGTGAATAAGCAATGCCATGAATGCCATGAATGGCCGGCAACCTGCCGTGCCGTGCGTCGAATCCGCTGAGAACCGGGAACCAAACTTCTTGGCATTCATGGCATTCATGGCATTCCCAGCACTGCGAGTGTACTGATGCTCGTCGCATTAGGTGTAGCCGGAGGGATCGGCGCGTATAAGTCGGTCGAGGTCGCGCGCGGGCTCCAGAAGCATGGGCACGACGTGGCCGCGATCATGACGCGGTCGGCGCGGCGCTTCGTGGGCGAGGTCACCTTCGAGGCGATCACCCGCCGCCGGGTGATCACCAGCCAGTGGTCGCCAGGCGCCAACGCCGATATCGAGCACATCTCGCTCGCGTCCGACATCGGCCTGCTGCTCGTGGCCCCGGCGACGGCGAACGTCATCGGCAAGTTCGCCGCCGGGATCGCCGACGACTTCCTCACCAACCTGTACCTGGCAACGCGGGCCCCCGTGCTGATGGCCCCGGCGATGAACACCAACATGCTCGAACACCCGGCAGTGCAGGCGAACCTCGCGACCCTGGGTGCGCGCGGGGTGCGGTTCGTGGAGCCGGGCGCCGGCTATCTCGCCTGCGGGTGGATCGGCAAGGGCCGCCTCGCCGAACCCGACGACGTCGTCGAGGCCGCCGAGCGGATCCTGAAGCCGTCGGGCTCGCTGCTCGGCCGGCTCGTGATCGTGACCGCCGGCCCGACCTACGAGGACATCGACGATGTGCGGTACATCGGGAACCGATCGAGCGGGAAGATGGGATACGCGATCGCGGCGGAAGCCGTGAGGCGCGGCGCACGAGTGATCCTCGTGTCGGGCCCGTCGACGCTTGATCCGCCCGCCGGCGCCGAGCTGGTGCGCGTTCGCAGTGCGGAGCAGATGCACACGATCGTGCAGCGCCACGCCCTCGAGGCCCACGTGGTCGTGATGGCCGCGGCCGTCGCCGACTACACGCCGGAGCGCCGGGCCGCAGGGAAGATCGAAAAAGGCGACGGGCCGCTGGAGCTCGCGCTGGTGCGGACGCCCGACATCCTCGCCGAGCTCGGGCGCGCGCGGGGAGACCGGCCGTCGCCGGTGCTCATCGGCTTCGCGGCCGAGAGCGGCGACCCCGTCGAACGCGGGCGTGAGAAGCTCCTGCGCAAGAATGCGGACTTGATCGTCGCCAACGACATTTCGACCGAGGGCCTCGGGTTCGATTCGGACCTCAACGCGGCGACGCTGATCACCCGCGACGGCGCCGAGCCGTTTCCCGCCGGGTTGAAGAACGCACTCGCAGCGACGATCCTCGATCGCGGCGAAGCGTTCCTGGCGCCGCGGGCGAGCACATAATCCATTCCGGCACTCCCGTGGACAATCGTCAGATCGCGAACCACCTGCGGTTCTATCAGGAGCTCGGCGTGACCGGCATCAGCCGCGACCGCGCATGGCGGACGCGCGAAGGCGCTGACGCCCCGTCGCCGGCGGCTGCCGGTGATCCGCACGCCGCGACGCCTGCAGAGCCATCCGGCGACGCCGTTCCGATCACGGTCGCGCGGTCCGAAGCAGAAGCGCTCGCCTCGATTCGTGCGGACCTCGGCGAATGCACACGCTGCAAGCTCCACGCAATGGGCCGAACGCAGATCGTCTACGGCGTGGGGGACGAGTCTGCCGAGTTGATGTTCGTCGGCGAGGCGCCGGGCGCCGACGAAGACGTTCAGGGCGAACCGTTCGTCGGCCGGGCGGGCCAGCTGCTCACGAAGATGATCGAGGCGATGGGGTTCAAGCGCAGCGAGGTCTACATCGCCAACGTGCTGAAATGCCGTCCGCCGGGCAACCGGAACCCCGAGCCGGACGAGATCCAGCAGTGCCAACCGTTCCTCTTCCGGCAGATCGCCTCGATCCGGCCGAAGGTGATTATCGCGCTGGGCGCGTTCGCCGCCCGCACGCTGCTCGAGACGCAGGATCCCATCTCGCGCCTGCGCGGCCGCCTTTACGACTTCCGCGGCGCGAAGCTGATCCCCACCTTTCATCCGTCGTTCCTCCTGCGCAGCCCGGGCTACAAGCGGGAAGCGTGGGAGGACCTGAAGAAGGCGCTCGCCGTGCTCGAACGCGAGCCGCCCGCGGCGTCTTCCACGTCTGCCCGCGAGTAGGGCCGTGCGCCGGATTCGTGTGGCGGTACCGGTGCCGGGCCTGGACGCACTGTCCTACGCGGTGCCCGACGATCTTCCCGAGCCTCATCCCGGCGCGCGCGTGCTCGTGCCCCTCGGAACGCGCATCGTCACCGGTCTCGTCGTCCGGAGTGAGGTCGACGAATCGGCTGCTTCGGCTCGCGAAGGCGCGAACGGCGCGACTGCCGAGGGGACGACCGAGATCAAGCCGATCGCCGATGTCCTCGACGAGAACGCGTTCCTGCCGCTGGATGTCATCGAGCTTGGCCTCTGGGTGGCCGAATACTACGCCTGCGGCGTTGGCGAAGCCCTCGGCGCGGCGATGCCGCCGCGCGCGTGGGTCGAAAGCGAACGCTACGCGCAGATCACCGACGGCGGACATGCGCGCCTGCTGCTCGAGCGAGGCCACAGGCGCGACCTCCTCGAGCAGTTGAACGACGACAAACCGGCGCGTGTCGATGCGCTCCTGGGGGACAGGCGCGGCGCCCATGCGGCCCTGCTCGGGCTCGAACGAGACGGCCTGATCGTGATCACGCGGCCGCTCGTCGGCCGCGCATCCGCGTTCCGCACCGTTCGCGTTGCCGCACTCACGGCGCAGGGTCACGAGCTTGCCGGCGCGGCGCCGGCGGACGCCGGGCAGCCGGGACCACAGATCGGAAGCAGGCAACGCGAAGCGGTGATGCTGCTCGCGGCGGCGCCCGATGGTCTCGCGACGAGCGAGCTGGCGGGCCGGGGCATCGCGCCGGCGTCGCTGAAACGCCTCGCCGAACTTGGCGCGGTGTCGTTCTCGCGCCGGCACGTCGAGCGCGATCCGTTCGGCCATGCGGCAGCGAGGGACACGCACGGCCGCGGGGCAGTCGCCCTGACCGCGGAACAGGAGAGCGCGCTGTGCCAGCTGCGGCAGCTTGCAGGCAGCGGCACGTTCTCTGCCGTGGTCCTGCACGGTGTGACCGGCAGCGGCAAGACCGAGCTGTATCTCCGCCTGTCGGCCGAGGCGGTCCAGGCCGGGAAGGGTGTCCTGATTCTCGTGCCGGAGATCGCGCTCACGCCAGCCGTCGCGGGGACGTTCCGTTCGATGTTCGGCCAGCGCGTCGCCATTCAACACAGCGGGCTGTCGGACGGCGAGCGTCACGACCAGTGGCACCGCATCCGGCGCGGGGACGTCGACGTCGTGATCGGGACCCGATCGGCGGTGTTCGCCCCCGTGCAGCGTCTCGGACTCCTCATCGTGGACGAGGAGCACGACGGATCGTACAAGCAGGAGGAGAGCCCACGCTACAACGGACGCGACGTGGCCGTGATGCGGGCCCGCACGGCCGGCGCGCTCGTCGTCCTCGGATCGGCAACGCCGTCGCTCGAGAGCTACCACAACGCGCGGAACGGACGGTACGTGCTGATCTCGCTGGAGCGCCGCGTGCTCGACCGGCCGATGGCACGGGTGCGGCTCGTGGACATGCGCGAGGAGTACGCGGCCCACGGACCAGATGTGATCGTCAGCGAGCCGCTCGCGCTGGCGATCCGCGACCGTCTGGAGCGCCGTGAGCAGGCGATGGTGCTGCTCAACCGCCGCGGGTTCGCCACGAGCGTCTTCTGCCGCCAGTGCGGCGCGACGCTCGAGTGCCCCAACTGCAGCGTCACGCTGACCGTGCACCGCGCCGCACGACGCGCCCGGTGCCACTACTGCAACTACAACATCAGGACGCCGACGGCGTGCGCGCACTGCAAGGGACCGTACCTGGAACAGAGCGGTTTCGGCACCGAGCGAGTCGAAGCGGAAGTGTCGGCGCTCTTTCCGATCGCGCGCGTCGCGCGGGTCGACCGCGACACCATTCGCCGGCGCGGGGCGATCGCCACGCTGCTCCAGCGCTTTGCCGGCGGCGAGATCGATGTCCTCGTCGGCACGCAGATGATTGCCAAGGGACACGACTTCCCGCAGGTCACGCTCGTCGGCGTCATCTCGGCCGACGTCGGGCTGGGCCTCGCAGACTTCCGCGCCGGCGAGCGAACGTTCCAATTGCTCACGCAGGTGGCCGGCCGCGCCGGCCGCGGGGACATCGCCGGGGAGGCCGTGGTCCAGACGATCCATCCGACGCACTACAGCATCCGGCACGCGTGCCGGCAGGACTATCGCGCATTCTACGAAGACGAGATCAATTACCGGCGTTCGATGCGCTACCCGCCGACCGTCGCCATGATCAACGCGATTGTGAAAGCCTCCACGCTGAAGTCGGCGATCGCCGATGCCGGCGAGCTGGTCAACGCGCTGCGCTGGGGCGGCGAGCCTTATCGCGTGCTGGGGCCGGCGCCCGCGCCGCTCAGCAAGATCAAGGGCGAACACCGGGCGCAGTTCTTCATCAAGGGCTCGCACCGCTCGGCGATGCGCAAGGCGCTGCAGTCGGCGCTCGAGAAGCGGCCGGACATCCGGCGCCGCACGATCGTCGACGTCGATCCGATGAGCGTGCTTTGAGCCTGCGTAACGTCAACTCCCAACTTCCAACTCCCAACTCCCAAGGCACGAGGCTCGGACCATGTGGGTGGAAGTCCTGGAATTCAGCTGGCTGTTTCGACGTTCACCCAGCTCTCTCGAACCTGGCGCCTTGGGAGTTGGAAGTTGGAAGTTGGAAGTTGACGTCGCTCAGCTCGTAAACGCGAGAGGCACCGGCGTGAAGCAGAGCGCCAGGATGACGAAGGCGAGCACGGCGACGAGCTGCCGGCCACGACCGAGCGGCTCGTACTCGTAGAGCACCCTCGGGTGGCGGGGGCCGAGCAGCAGCAGCATCACGACCATCATGATCGTCATCACGATCCAGCTGGTTGAGATGAAGGTCATCACGAGGGCCGTGTCGACGGTCGCAATCGAGATTGGCGTGGACCAGCGCCCGAG
>JBOGIX010000658.1:0-5471 GCA_050744685.1 Vicinamibacterales bacterium
GCCGATCGCCGTCGCGCAGGCGCCAACCCCCGTTTCGTCAGGAGTGGGGATCGATCCGCAGCACCTGCCGACGATTGCGGACCTGATCTCCGTCTCCGATCTGCAGCCGCCGCCGGCTTCGTCGATCCCTGCGCCCACGCAGCGGTCAGCGCCCGACACGGTGGAGTTCCCCGTCGAAGCCGAGGCCGAGCGGGATCCGCTCGAGGCGTTTGCCGCCGGGCGCAGCGAGATCGATTTCGAAGACGGGGACGCGCACTCCGTTACCGGGAACCGCGCTGAAGCGGGCGCGCCGCGCTCACGCACGCGCCTCGTCGCGATCGCCGTGGCTGCATGCGTGCTCCTCGGTGCCGGCTACTTCGGCCTGCGGATGTACAACGGCACCCCGCAGCCAGGGCTCGGCACGCTGAACGTGCAGTCGAACCCGCCGGGCGTCGAGGTGTTCATCGACGGCGAGAGCCGCGGGATGACGCCGAGCACGCTGTCGCTGACGGCCGGGTCCCACATTCTCGAGCTGCGCGGCCGTGGTGTTCCGAGGGTGATTCCGTTGCAGGTCCCCGCCGGCGGTCAGATCTCGCAGTACCTGGAATTTGCCGACACGCCGCTCACCGGCATGCTCGTCGTCCACTCGCAGCCGGCGGGCGCGAAGGTCAGCGTGGACGGCGTCGCCAAGGGCGTGACGCCGATCACGCTCGAAGGGCTCGCGCCGGGCGATCACGAGGTGGTCCTGCAGGGCGAAGCTGGCACATCGCATCATGTCGTCAAGGTCCTGGCGGGCACCACGGCGTCGCTCGTTGCACCCGTGGCAGCGTCGCCAGCCGAAGGCCCGGTGTCCGGCTGGATCAGCGTGAAGGCCCCCTTCACCATCGAGATCCGCGAAGACGGGCAGCTCCTCGGGACGACGGAGATGGATCGGCTGATGATGGCGGCGGGCCGGCACGAGCTGGAGCTGGTGAATCAGACGCTCGGCTTCCGCGAGTCGCGCGTGGTGCAGGTGCTGCCGGGCAAGCTCGCAGCCCTGACGGTCGATCTGCCGAAGGGCTCGGTGAACCTGAACGCTGCGCCATGGGCGGAAGTCTGGATCGATGGACGTCGCGTCGGCGAGACCCCGATCGGCAACCTGGAAGTGCCCATCGGTCCGCATGAAGTCGTGTTCCGGCATCCGCAGTTCGGCGAGAAGCGTCACGCGATTGCCGTGACCACAGGCGCGCCGGTGAGGTTGAGCGTCGCGATGCGCTAGTGTGCCGGGTGAGAAGCGAGGCGGGAAGCCGGAAGCCGGAAGCTGGAAGCTGGAAGCCGGAAGCTGGTAAGAGGTGAGAGTGATGAAGAAGGTCGTAGCGGCGTTCATGATGGTGGCGGGCCTGGCGTCGCCGGTTGCGGCGCAGGTGGATCCCGGCCCGCTGATGGCCGCGAAGGACCTCTACGCCTCGGCCCGCTACGACGAAGCGCTCACCGTCCTGAACGGCCTGCGTCCATCCGACGTCCGCGATCGCAAGTCGGTCGAGCAATATCGATCGCTGTGCCTGCTGGCGCTCGGCCGGGCGACGGAGGCCGAGAGTGCGATTGCCGCCGTGGTTACCGCAGATCCCCTATATCAGCCCGGCGAGACCGACGCGTCGCCGCGAGTGCGCGCGACGTTCACCGAGGTTCGTCGGCGCCTGTTGCCCGACATCGCGACGTCGCGATACGCCGCGGCCAAGGCAACCTACGATCGCCAGGACTGGGCGGCCGCCGAAGAGCAGTTCAAGGTGGTGCTGAGGCTGATCGACGATCCGGATACCGGCGGGCGCCTGAGCGATCTGCGCATGCTCACCGTTGGATTCCTCGAGCTCAGCGCGAAGGCTGCGGCCCCGCCGCCGCCACCGCCAGCGCCTGAGCCGGCGCCGGCCCCGGCGCCACAGCCCGAGCCAGTATCGCCACTCGCCCCTGCGGCGCCGGAACCCGGCAAGGTTTACGATCTGGACGATGACGGCGTGGTGGCGCCGGCAGCCGTGAAGCAGGACATCCCGAAAGTGCCGAGCGCGATCCTGCCGATGGCCAAGTCTCGCGGCCTGCTGGAGATCGTGATCGACGATCAGGGCCGCGTCGTCTCCATCGTGATGCGCGGGTCCATCCACCCGACCTACGACAGCCAGCTGATGTCGGCGGCGAAGGACTGGAAGTATGAGCCGGCGCGGTTCAATGGCTTTCCCGTGCAGTTCCGTAAGCTCATCCAGATTGCCATCGTGCGATAGAGGCCCAGTCCGATAGGGCCACAGTCGTCCGCCACCGCCCTCAGGTCATAGAGACTCAATAGATACCTGAGATCACGACGGTCGAGCCATCAGACCCGAACCCTCCCCTCGGGGCAGATCCACTTTGCCGGGGGGCGGACCCCACCCTGACGCGCGTCTGATGGCCGCAACGTGACTGATGAGGCTGACTTCTTTCGCGTCCCAGCGATTGTAGAACCCCGGCCGGAGTGTGTAATTTCGGGGAATCGATTGCCCTCCCTAACGCTCAGCGGTTCGTCGTCCGAACGCGACTCTGCAGCTAAGTGCCGACGTTTTCAGGTAAATCGCGCACGGCGGCGACATGGCAGGAAAGTCGCAACTCAGCGCGCGAATGCCTCGACCGAACACGCCTGTTTCGCTGGCCGACCTTGCTGCCGCGGGAGTCAGACTTCGCCCCTACGAGTCGGTCACGATCGTTCGAGAACTCGTTCTGCAGGTGGTGCGCGGCGAAGTCGCAGGCGTCCCCTCGCTTCACGTCATTCGTCTCTCCGCGTCCGGACTTGTTTCGGTGGAGGGCCCGGTTGCGGCGGGTGGTCGTCCGGTCATGCGCGCTGCGCAGCTGCTCGAATCGCTGCTGCCCGCATCCGAAGCCAGCAACCAGTTTCGCGTGCCCGGCGGCCTGAAATTGGTGCTGGCACGCGCGCTCGGCACGCTCGATCTTCCGCCGTTCCCGTCGCTCGACGCGTTCGCGGACGCTCTTGCCAGATTCGCCGCTACGGATCCGGGCGCCATGGTTTCGAACCTGGTCATCGCGTGGTCCGATTTTGTGGCGTCACGTTCCTCCGGGACCGTTGCGCAACCGACCGAACCTGCCTCCGCCGGCTCCGCCGCGCTCGTTGAGCGGTTCATGCCGCCGCCTGTCCTCGAAGGGCGCGGAGCGTCTTCAACCAGTACGCTGACCGTATCGGATATTCGCCGTACCCGCCGCGCCACTGGCATGCCACTGGCGCAGGTGGCGGATCGCAGCCGGATCCCGGTCGGCCTTCTCAGGCAGCTCGAGTGGGGATACCTGTTCAACTGGCCGGGTGGGTTCTACGGCCGGACGCAGCTGATTCGCTACGCGCGGGCCGCCGGTCTCGACGAACAGCTCGTTGTCGGCACGATCGAGCCGCTCATCCAGGAGGCGGAATCGCGACGCGCCCTGGTTGTGCAGGAGGCGGAATCGCGGCGCACCCTGGTTGTTCAGTCCGCGCCGCAGCCAGTCGCCACGCCAGCTCCTGAGGTGCGCCCCGAACCGGTTGTCGAGATCCAGGACATTCCACTGGTCATCACACCGAGCGCGCTCACCTGGAGCCGACCCGACGATATCGCGCTGGAGACGCCCCGTACCCGAACGAAAGTGCTGGCTGCCCTGGCCATTCCGGCGCTGCTGGCGATCGGATTGTTGCCCGCCTGGTGGGCCTACTCGAAGCCGCCGATCCCGCCAATTGCTGAAACCGCGAGCCAGACCTCGACCGCGGTTCAGCCCTTCACTTCGCCCGATGGGATTGCGAGCAACCCGGCGACAGCGCCGAACGAGCCGCAACCTGCCGCGGGCCAACCCGCTGAAGCGGCGGCCGTACCCGGAAGGACTATTGCGCGGCCGGCCGGCGACTCGACCGCGATCGACGATACCGAACGTGCGGACCCGGGCGCCGCTTCCCCGTCGTATCAACTCGCGGCGGACCCAGGGCCGACTGCACACCCGTTCGCGTCGGTCGGCTCGGCGATGTTCTACCCCGCGGAGTCGGCAGGCGACGAACGGCCGGCGCTCCTCCGATCCGACGGCGGCGCCGTGCTGCGGATCACGAAGATCGTCGACGACCGCGCCAGCAACTTCCACGTGCGGCTGTCGCCGGACCGGCAGAGGATTGCGTTCGATTCCGATCGGGGAGGCGACCGGGGCGTGTATGTGGCCGACGCCGACGGCCGGAACGTGCGCCGTGTCAGTCCCGAGGGGTTTGCGGCGATCCCCAGCTGGTCGCCTGACGGGTCGACCCTCGCCTTCGTCCGCGCGGAGCCGGATCGCCCGGATGTCTGGAACCTCTGGACCCTGGATCTTGGTACTGGCGAGCTGTCGAAAGTCACCGATCATCGATCCGGACAGCCTTGGGGCGGGTCGTGGTTCCCCGACGGCCAGCGGATCGCGTTCACCGTCGAGGATCGGCTCGTCTTGCGGAATCTTCAGGACGGCAGCGAGGAGGTGTATCAGTCGCCTCGCACGGGCCGCGTTCTCCGCACCGCCGCTGTCTCGCCCGACGGCCGCCATGTGATCTTCCAGGTCGATCGCGACGGCGGATGGCTGCTGGAGGTAGCCGACGGCGCCATGCGGCGGGTGCTCGACGACCCAGGCGCAGGGGAATTTACCTGGGCACCCGATGGACGGCGGGTGGCGTATTACACGTCGCAGTCGGAGGGCTGGAACGTCTGGGTGATGGCCGCCCGATGAGGTCGGTTCGGGTCAGCCCGGGCCTGACGCCACGCCTCTCGGAGGCCTGACGCCGTGCCACACCCGCCCCAGCAGGGATGGCACGCGGCCATGTTTTGATCGTCGAATCTTCGCCTCGACACCTGGTATTCGCGGCGATTTCCGAAGCAAACGCGCTACTGTTGAGCTCTTACTACGGCCGAGTATGCTAGACTGATGCGTCGCAGATGCTGAGGTCGCTCCCGGTATGCTTGCTCGTCGCCGCCTCAGCGGCCGCCTGTGCCAGACAGGACTCGCCGCCACGAGCGGCGGCGGGACGCGTCGCCGACGTCCTGCTTCGTGCCGAAACCGCCGTCATCGAAGCTCGCGTACCCCGACACGGCACTCTCGACAGCATCCTCCGGCAGCATCAGCTCTCGACCGACCTCGTGCAGGCCGCCGTCGAATCGGCGCGCTCCGTCTTCAACCCGCGGAAGATTCGCGCCAACCGCCCCTATCGTCTGGTCCTCTCGTTCGACGGATTCCTGCGGGAGTTCGAGTACGAGATCGACGCCGACCGCTTCCTGCGCATCATCAACCGCGATCGCACGCGTCCCGAAGTCCTCGACGCCGAAGTGGTGCCCTTCGAAAAGGAATCGTCCGTCCTCGCCATCCGCGGCGAGATCGACCGCGACCATTCGTCGCTGATTGCGGCGATGGGCGAAACAGGCGAGAACATTCAGCTCGCCATGGCGCTTGCGGACGTATTCGGCGGCCAGATCGACTTCAACAGCGACCTGCAGCCGGGCGACAGC
>JBOGIX010000659.1:0-5862 GCA_050744685.1 Vicinamibacterales bacterium
GTGCGGAACAGCGTGAAATGGCTGCAGGCCTGGTTCTCGCGGAAGCCGGCCGTCCGCGCCGAGGAGTGGCTCGGGCTCGTGTATTACGTCGGATATTGCAGAGGATTGAGAACGGGCCCACCGGAGAGCCTGCTGGTGGCGGACGCCGACAGCCAGAACATCGCAAAGCTGGGCGCGCCCGCCGTCCGCAACTGAAAACGACAGCGGCCGGACTCTCTCGAGTCCGGCCGCCATCCTTCTTGCTTCCTTACTTCCGTAGTCCCCTGGGTTCCCCAGGTCCCCAGTTCGAAACTACTTCACCTCGAACGTCGCCATGACCGGACGGTGATCCGACGGCATCACGCCATTCGAGTCCCGCGTGTCGAACACCCGGGTACTCTTGAGGTGGAGGCGGCGCGCATACTTGGAGAAGAACACGTAGTCGATGCGGCTGTTGCGCGTGTTGCCCGCGAGGTTGCCGGCGTATGCGATGTCGGTGTTGTTCGCGACGGCCACCGCCCACGCGTCGTAGTTGCTGTACGTCATGTTCTTGATCTCGGCAGCGCCCGGCCAGGCATTGAAGTCGCCGCCGTAGATCCACTGCTGTGAGAAGCTCGAGGCGTAACTCTTCAGCTGATTCATCTGCGTGGCGCGCCGGGTGCTCGACTCGGCATCGAGGTGCGTCCCGAAGACGTTGACGCGGATCCCGTTCACGACAATCTGGATGCGCGCCACCGAGCGCTCGTAGCTGAGTTGCTGATCATCGCTATCTTCCAGCCGGAACGTGCTCAGGACCACGTTGCCCTGGCCGGTGGAGCCGCCGCTGCGGTGCGCGAAGTTGTAGTACCACGTCTTGCCGGTGGCCGAACGCAGCAGCGCCGCATAACGCGCCGGCTGATCCTCGTTGCCGTAGGAGCCGATGTACCGCTCGACCTCGTTGAGGACGACGACGTTGGCGCCGCTGCGGGCGATCCAGCTGACGAAGCGGCTGAGGCTGTACCTGCCGTCGGTGCCGATGCCGTGGTGCGTGTTCCAGGTCATGACCTTGAGCAGCGTGCCGCTGGTCGACGTGGCCGTCTGGCTGACCGCGGTGGTCTCCGGGTTCAACGTCATGACATCGACCGACAGCCCGTCCTCGCGCGTCTGCACGCGGACGCGCTGCGGGCCGGTGGTCGCGAAGTAGACCAGCGGCCCCTTGACGTCGCGCCCCCAGCCGTTGTCCTGCCAGGAATAGGTGTTCGACAGGCCGCAGCCGTCGCACTCTTCGAGGTTGATCTCGGTCGCCGCGGTCGTGCCGATGCGCCACCGCGCGGAACCGCTGGAGGAGACGCTGCCGGAGAACTGGACGAAGACCGAGTCGTTCCCCCAGTACCCCTTGTCGGCTTTGCCACGCAATCCCAGGCGATAGCCAACGCCAGCCGTCGCGTTGAAGGTCATCTCGAAGTAGTTGGCGGGACTGGCCAGCGCCGTGGTCTGCTTCGGCGCGCCAGCATCAGGGTGTCGCAGCGCCCGGCCGCCGTAGATGGCGGAGCTGTCGCTCGTCACGACCCACTTGCCGGCGCGTTTGACGGCCGCCTCGGGCGAGAGCACGATCCTCGTCTGCGCAGCGGCCGGCGCCGCAACGATCGCAAGGGCGGTCAGCGCCATGGCGCCACGCATCGTGGCAAAATTCACGAGTCGTCCGAACAGTTGCATCCGATCCTCCAGAGAACAGGTCAGCACCCGCACCGGGCACACCACGCTGGGCGCAGGGGAGCCCGCCTCCAGCGCTTCGGCACGGTTGGAAGCGCCTACACAACGGAATTGGTGCTGAGGTTTGGGAATCAGCCGCCACAGGGCGGCCGCTTACGAAGCCATATAAAGGCAAGTCCGTGACCAGATCGCGAACCCCGCGATTTCATTGATCGAATGGTCCAGCGAACTAAATCCTGACTCGGCGGTGACCTCAGGCGATAACTCAGCCGTTTGTACGAATTACACAAGGTGTGCGGAATGTGCGCCAAATTCGCTCTCTGGCGATACTGCTCAGTTGTGTATCAGGACAAATCGATCAGGATGAGCAGGCTCGATTGCATGCTCGTCGCGGCAGGTGCAGTCAATCCGGACACTTTCGGTCGATCCGGCTCACTGCTTGCAGAGCTACGTTTCAATACAGTTCGCATGACCCCATCGCGATGTCCATGACCCCAGCCGTCGGCCCCATCAATATCGCCATCGTTGCGCCGTCCATGCGCATCCTCGGAGGGCAAGCCGTACAGGCGGCACGCCTCCTTCGGGAGTGGGCGGGCGATCCCGACGTCTACGCGTGGCTGGTCCCGATCAACCCCCTCCCCCCGAGGCCGCTTCGCCGCGCGCTGGACATCAAGTACGTGCGGACGATCGCCACTCAGCTCTGGTATTGGCCGCTGCTGCTCAAAGAATTGCGGCGTGCCGACGTGGTCCACGTGTTTTCCGCCTCGTACGCATCGTTCCTGCTCGCCCCGCTGCCGGCGCTTCTCGTCGCCAGGGTGCTCGGGAAGCCGGTTGTCCTGAACTACCGGAGCGGCGAGGCCCCGGATCACCTCGCGCGTTCGCGGGTCGCGCGTGCGACACTGCGCCGGGTTGACCGGAACGTGGTCCCCTCGCGCTTCCTGCAGGACGTGTTTGCGGGGCACGGCATTCCGTCCGCCGTGATCCCGAACATCGTCGACGTGGAGCGGTTTGCGTTTCGCCAGCGGCAACCCTTGCAGCCGCGTGTGCTGTCAACCCGAAACTTCGAGCCGCTCTACAACGTGACCGCGACGCTGCGCGCGTTCCGCCTGCTGCAGGACCGATATCCCGCCGCCACGCTCACGCTGGTCGGGCACGGGTCGGAAGAACCGCGGCTTCGCGCGCTGGCCTCGGAGCTGCGCCTCGAACACGTGCGCTTCGCGGGACGCGTCCCGCCGGACGACATCTGGCGCTATTACGCCGAGGCGGACATCTACCTCCAGACGCCAGACATCGACAACATGCCCTCGTCGGTGCTCGAGGCGTTTGCGAGCGGCTGCGCGGTGGTGTCGACGAACGCGGGCGGAGTGCCGGCCATCCTCGATCACGACGTGCACGGACTGCTCGTGAACCGTGGCGACCACACGGCCGCCGCCGCAGCGGTGATTCGATTGGTAGAGGATCCGATGCTCGCAGCGCGCTTGACGGCGGCTGCACGGAAGAGCTGCGATAAATACCGGTGGCACGAGGTGAGGCCCGAGTGGGTGGCGTTGTACCGCAGCCTGCTGGCGCCGGGCGCGGCGATGGCCCAGCCGACGACCAGCGCGGTATGACGAGCGCGGCCCTGCGGCGGCTTGCCGCCATGCAGCCGGAGGAACTGCGATTTCGCGTCGCTTGCGAGGTTCGCAAAGCCGCCGGCCGCCTTCGATCGAATGTCGCTCGGCCGCACTGGAATCGGCGGCGGCTTCTTCGCAGGCTGGGCCACCCTGCTGGATCGGAAGCGTGGGAAGCGGCAACGGCTGCGCTCCGCCGCGGTGACGATCGCACGGCCCACGCCGCGTTCGCGGAACACTTCCGCACGCGATCGAGCGCATTCCCTGTTTCGGCCCACGGGCTGCGCTCGCTGGCGGATCGGATCCGAACGGACTTTCCCGAAGCGCCGACGCACGCCTCCGCGCGCGCCGATGCCATCCTGAACGGCGAGTACGATCTGCTCGGCTACACGCGCGTCGCGATCGGACGGCATCCGCGGTGGCACCTCGACACCATCCACGATCGGCAGCCTCCCCGGATCTTCTGGGCCGACGTTCCGTACCTGGATCCGGCATTCGGCGATCACAAGATCATCTGGGAGCTGAATCGCCACCAGCACTGGCTGGCGCTCGGCCGCGCCCACGCGTTGTGCGGCGAGGCGCGTTACTACGATGCGTTCACGCGACAGCTGGCGAGCTGGCTGGCGGAGAACCCGCCGCTCATCGGCGTCAACTGGGCGAGCATGCTGGAGCTCGGATTTCGCGTGATGTCCTGGCTCTGGGCGCTCGAGCTCTTCGCGCCTGCCGCGGGCGCCGCAGATGACGAGCCCTGGCTCGTCGATCTGCTGCTCGGCATCGATCGCCAGCTCACGCACATCGAGCACAATCTTTCGTACTACTTCAGCCCGAACACCCATCTCACCGGCGAAGCGCTGGCTCTCTACGTCGCGGGCACGAGCCTGCCCGAGCTCCGCGCCAGCGCGCGTCGCGCCGCGCTCGGCCGCGACGTGCTCCTTCGGGAGGCAACGCGCCAGGTTCGCGCCGACGGCGGCCACGCGGAGCTTTCGGGCCACTACCACCGCTACTCCACCGACTTCTATCTGCTCGCCGCCGTGGTCGCGGGGCTGGCACAGGATCCGTCCGCGCCGGCGTTCGAGCAGGCCGCGCGCGCCCAGGCGCGCTTCCTGCGCGTCATCGCCGACGACACGGGCAGGCGACCACAGATCGGCGATGACGATGGCGGCCAGCTGTCCGGGATGTGCGGCCGTGACCCGGCCGACTGCCGCGACACGCTGGCCACCGCCGCCGTGTTGCTGCACGATCCGTCTCTGGCCATCGGTCCGACACCCGAGGAGACGTACTGGCTGTGCGGCCCTCCTCCCGGAGCGGCCGAACAGGCGTCGACCACGTGGCCATCGACCGCGCTCGCCTCGAGTGGTTACTTCGTGTCGCGCACGCCGCGCGGCGACCATCTCGTGTTCGACGCAGGCCCGCACGGCTTCCTGAACGGCGGACACGCGCATGGTGATGCGCTCGCCTGCACGATCGTGGTCGCCGGGCGGCCGCTGCTGATCGATCCCGGAACGGGCACCTACACCATGGACGCCGGCGCACGGGATCGCTTCCGCAGCTCGCTGATGCACAACACGGTCGCGCTCGACGGCCGTCCGCAGTCCGAAACCGCCGGGCCGTTTCACTGGAAGACGACCGTCAACGCACGCGCGCCGATCTGGCAGTCGTCCAACGGCTGCGACTATGTCGAGGGCACGCACGACGCCTACGCGCCGCGCCGGCACACCCGGGCGATTCTCGCCATCCACGGCGTCGGATGGTGGATCGTCGATCACGTCCTCGGCAGCGGCACGACCGCCATCGAGAACTACTGGCACCTCGCGCCCGCCTGGCGATGTTCGATCGGTGCGCCGCACGTCTGTCGTCTCGAGGACGCCGACCGCACGCTCGCCCTCGCCAGCAGCAGTCCGCTGTCGCTTCTCGCGCCGGGCGCCGATCCCCTTGCCGTCCGATCGCCGGCGTACGGCGTCATCGAGCCGGCGCCGGTCGTGCGCGCGTCGGCCGTCGCGCCCTTGCCGGCGACCGTGGCGACGTTCATACCGGCTTCGCGCGAATACACCGCTGACCTGAGCCTCGAGTCAGTTGCCGTGACCTCCGCGCCGGGCAGCGGGTGGCATGGCCGGGCGTTCGCCCTGCGATGGAACGGCAGCGCGATGACGGTGTTGACGGCCGTGGAGCTGTCGGGAATCGCGGAACGCGAGACCTCGGCACCTTCGAATCAGTGGGGCACGGCCGAGCTCCGCACGGATGCCAGGCTCGCCCTCGTCATCGATCGCACACCCGGGCCGTCGGAAGCGATCGTGGTGAGCGGCGCGACGGTCACGGCGGCTCGCGCGGATCGGCTCGTCGCGCTCGCCCGGCGCGTGCCGCTTCTGCGGTTGACGATGGCGCCGGTGGCCCCGAGGATGCATGAGGTCGGGGCTGGTATTCAGCCGTGAGAGCCGTCAGCCACGGCGCACCGCGCCACAGCACGACGACACAAATTCAGGCCGCCCGCGAGCCGCCGCAAGGTGGCCCCAGGCAGCAATAGGCCGCCCGCGAGCCGCCGCAAGGTGGCCCCCAGGCAGCAATAGGCCGCCCGCGAGCCGCC
>JBOGIX010000660.1:0-6961 GCA_050744685.1 Vicinamibacterales bacterium
GATGTCGTCAATCCGGCCGCCCGGCACGATAAGTCAAGTCCTATCTATGGGATGCCGATTATCGACGCCGACAGGGCGAAGGCCTGCATCGCCATCAAACGGTCGATGAACCCGGGCTTTGCCGGGATCGAGAACGAGCTGTACTACGCGGACAACACGCTGATGGTATTCGGCGACGCCAAGGCCGTGCTCGGCGACGTGGCGAAGGAATTGACGGGGGAGACGGCCGGCGTCCACTAACACATCGGACTTTCACTTGCGGTGTCAACTCCCAACTCTCAACTCCCAACTCCCAAGGTGCGTGGATCGAACCATCCGGGTGGAAATCCTGGCTGTCAGCTTGTTGACTCGCCTTTCACTCCACTGTCTCGCACCTCGCACCTCGCGCCTTGGGAGTTGGAAGTTGGGCGTTGGGAATTGACACCGCAAGTGAAGCGAGTCTTTAGGGCAGTGATGCACGGCGAGAGACCAGCCCCGAGCCCCGAAAGCCCGTGATTGCGCTGACACGTGACGTGCCCGATAGCCTGGCGGCGTGCGAACTGACGCACCTCGCTCGTGCGCCGATCGACTCGAGCGTCGCCAGATCGCAGCACGCCGCGTATGAAGACGCCCTGGCGCGGCTTGGCTGCGAGATTCGGCGCGTTCCCGCGGCACCCGAGCATCCGGACTCGGTCTTCATAGAGGACACGGCGGTGGTGCTCGACGAGATCGCGATCGTGTGCCGGCCAGGCGCCGAGTCGCGGCGCGGCGAGACCGGCCCGGTTGCGGAAACGCTGGCTGCCTACCGTCAACTGCGGTGGCTGTCGGAACCCGCCTCGCTCGACGGCGGCGACGTGCTGCGTCTGGGCCGGACACTGTATGTCGGCGCGGGCGGACGCACGAACGAGGCCGGAGTCTCGCAACTCGCGGCGACATTGCGACGGTTCGATTACACGGTGCGCACTGTTCGTATCCACGGGTGCCTGCACCTGAAGTCTGCCGTGACGGAGATTGCGCCCGGTCTCGTGCTGATCAATCCGGCATGGGCGGACGGACGCATGTTTGCAGGGCACGAGACCATCGAGGTCGATCCGGGCGAGCCGCATGCCGCCAACGTACTTCGCATCGGCGACACCGTGTTGTGCGGCGCCGCGAACGAGCGCACCGCGGAGCGCCTGCGGCGGGCCGGGCTCGACGTGCATCCCGTCGACGTCTCGGAGCTGGCCAAGGCGGAGGCGGGGCTCACCTGCTGCAGCCTCATCGTGGAGGAAGCCGCAAGATGGTCCCCTGGCGACAAGAGGCCGCCCGCGAGGAAGGAAGTGGAGGAAGCCGCAAGGTGGCCCCGTGGTGACAAGAGGCCGCCCGCGAGGAAGGAAGTGGAGGAAGCCGCAAGGTGGCCCCCTGGTGACAAGAGGCCGCCCGCGAGGAAGGAAGAAGCCTAGCCGTGCCCGCGTATGTCATCGCCAACGTCATGGTCAACGATCCGGTCCGCTACGAGGACTATCGCAATCTCGTGCTGCCGACGATCGAGAAGTTCGGCGGGCGCTTCATCGTTCGCGGCGGCGCAGTCGAGCCGCTCGAAGGAGACTGGCGTCCGGGGCGGCTCGTGATCGTGGAGTTCCCGAGCGCCGAGCAGGCACGAGCCTGGTGGCACTCGCCGGAGTATTCCGCCGCGAAGGCGATCCGGCAAGCCACATCGAATGGCACGCTGCTGATCGTTGAGGGCGTGTAGGCCCGTGGACCCGTTGCTGGAGGTCCTCGGGCGCTATTGGGGCTACACTGCGTTTCGCCCGCTGCAGCGCGAGGCGATGGAGGCCATCCTCGCCGGCCGCGACTCGCTTGTCGTCATGCCGACGGGCGCCGGCAAGTCCCTGTGTTTCCAGGCGCCCGCCCTCGTCCGCCCGGGCCTGGCCGTCGTCGTGTCGCCGCTCATCTCGCTGATGAAGGACCAGGTCGACACGCTCACCGGCAACGGCGTGGCGGCGGCCTGCTTCAACAGTTCGCTCGCGGCAGACGAGCGCGCGTCGGTGCTGCACGGGATCCGGGAAGGGCGCTACCGCCTCCTGTATGTGTCCCCGGAGCGGCTGGCGGGGGAGAGCGCGTCGGGTGCGGTCCGCGCCGACAGCTTCGCCTCGCTCATCGCGCGGTGCAACGTCAGCTTCATGGCCGTCGACGAAGCGCACTGCATCAGCCAATGGGGGCACGACTTCCGCCCCGAGTACCGCCAGCTGGCAAAGTTTCGTGCGCTGCTGCCCGGCGTGAACCTGCACGCGTACACCGCGACGGCCACCGCGCGCGTCCGGCGCGACATCGCCTCCCAGCTCGCGCTCGATCATCCGGTCGAGCTCGTGGGCTCGTTCGATCGGCCGAACCTCGTGTACCGCGTGCTTGCCCGCGCGCAGTTGAAGCGCCAAATCCTGGACGTCCTCGGACGCCACAAAGGGCACGCGGGCATCATCTACTGCACGTCGCGGCGCGAAGTGGACGCGCTCTCGGCGTGGCTGTGCGAAACCGGGGTGCGCGCCCGGCCTTACCACGCCGGCCTGCCAGACGATGAGCGGGCGAGGAACCAGGATGCGTTTCTCGACGAGCATGCGGACGTGGTGGTGGCGACCGTAGCGTTCGGCATGGGCATCGACCGCTCCGACGTCCGGTTCGTGGTCCATGCCGGCGCACCGCAGTCGCTCGAGCACTACCAGCAGGAATCCGGTCGAGCGGGCCGCGACGGCCTGGAGGCGGACTGCATCTTGATCTATTCGACCGCCGACTTTCTCCGGTGGCGGATGATGCTCGAGCGCAACGGCGAGCTCACGGACGCGCGGCGCGGCCTGCTGCGAGACATGGAGCGGTATGCCGCCTCGGTGGGTTGCCGGCATCGCCATCTCGTGGGCTACTTCGGCGAGGTCTTCGATCGCGCCGATTGCGGCGCCTGTGACTTCTGCCTCGACGAGCTCGAGCCGGTTTCCGAGCCCGTCGTCCTGGCGCGCAAGGTGCTGTCGTGTGTGGCGCGCGTCGGGCAGCGTTTCGGCGCCGCACACGTCGCCAACGTGCTGCGCGGCGCCGACGTCGAGCAGGTCACGGCGCGCGGCCATCAGGCGCTCTCGACGTTCGGCCTGCTGCGCGAAGCGAGCGTGCCCGAAGTGCGCGGCTATATCGAGCAACTGCTCGCGCAGCAGCTGCTGCGGCAGACCGACGGCGAGTATCCCGTGCTGGCGCTGACCGCCGCCGGCATCGCCCTGCTGAAGGACGCGACGACGCAGCCGGATCTGGCGCTTGCGCGGCAGCGCCGGCCCGTGGCCGGACGTTCTCCGAAGCGCGCGCGCATCGAAACCGAGTCGTGGATGGACGTCGATCGTGATCTCTTCGAACGGCTGCGCGCGCTGCGGCTCGATATCGCCCGCCAGCGCGGCGTGCCGCCCTATGTCATCTTCCACGACACGACGTTGAGGGAAATGGCCCGACTGAAGCCGACGTCGGTCGCCGCCTTGCTCGAGGTGCGCGGTGTCGGCGCGCGAAAGGCCGAGGACCTCGGCGACGCCTTCGTCGCGGCGATCGCCGGCAGCGGCTGAGCCAGGGGCCTCCGGTACAATGGATCGACTCCCCACCCGATGCCCCCAGTCGACTTCAAGGCGCTCTTCGAGGCATCCCCGAACGCCTACATGCTCCTGGATCGGGAGCTGCGCTACGTCGCGGCCAACGCGGCCTATCTTCGTGAAACGGCGAGCCGTCTCGAGGATCTGCTCGGCCGCCGCATCCTCGACGTCTTTCCGCACGATCCCGCCGATCCCGTCAACGAGAGCGCGACGCGACTCCGCAATTCCCTCGAACGGGTGATTCATACCGGCGAGCCGGATGTACTGGCGCTGATCCGCTACCGGGTGCCGCAACTGGTGGACGGCCGCGTCGAGGTCGAGGACCGCTACTGGAGCGCCACACACACTCCCATCAAGAACGAGCACGGCGCCGTCGTCTACGTGCTGCAGCATACGGTCGACGTCACCGAACTGCAGCGGCTGAGGGAGGCCGCGCCTCCGGGCTCCGCGGCGGCGAACCAGGCCGAAGCGGGCGTGCTGCGCCGCGCGTCGGAAGTGCAGGAAACCAATGTCACGCTCGATACCGAGCGCCGACGGCTGCGACAGCTCTTCGAGCAGGCGCCCGGCTTCATGTGCTTCCTGCGGGGGCCCGACCACGTGTTCGAGATTGCCAACGCCGCCTATGACCAGCTGGTGGGCCACCGTGAAATTCTCGGCAAGACCATACGCGACGCCCTGCCCGAGGTCGCCGAGCAGGGGTATTTCGAGCTGCTGCACCGCGTGTTCACGACCGGGGAAGCCTATGTCGGCCGCGGCATGCCGGTGTTCGTCCAGGAGCATCCCGGCGCGCCGCTCACCCAGAAGTTCGTCGACTTCAGCTACCAGCCGATCTCCGACGCCAGTGGCGCCGTCGCAGGCATCCTGGCGCTCGGATACGACGTCACGATGCAGAAGCGGCAGGAGGCGGAGCTCGGCGAACTCCTCGAGCGAGAGCGCACCGCGCACGTCGAAGCCGCGACGGCGTGGGAGCGCCAGCGGTTCCTCGCCGAATCGATCCCGCAGCAGGTGTGGACCGCGACCCCGGACGGAGATCTCGACTTCGTCAACGGGCGCGTGACCGACTACTTCGGCCTGCCGGCATCCGACGTGCTCGGCACGCGCTGGCAGGCGTTCGTGCATCCCGACGACCTGCCGCGCACCCTCGACGAGTGGCGGCGGTCGCTGCAGACCGGCAAGGAGTACGAGGTCGAGTTCCGCCTGCGCGGCGCCGATCAGACCTGGCGCTGGCATCTCGGACGTGCCGTAGCGCTTCGCGGCGCGGACGGGCGGATCGAGAAATGGTTCGGCACCAACACCGACATGCACGATCTCACGCGCGCACGCGAGGAGCTGCAGGCGCGTGCGGAACTGGATCGTCAGCTGATTGGCATCGTCAGCCACGATCTCCGCAACCCTTTGAACGCGATTGGCATTGCGACGGCACTCCTCCTCGCGCAGGGCGGCCTCGACCCACGCAGCCTCGAGATCGTTCGCCGCATCAAGTCGTCGTCCGATCGGGCCGTGCGGCTGATCCGGGACTTCCTGGACTTCACCCAGGCACGAGTGTCAGGACGTATTCCCGTGAGCCCGCGCGAGGCGGATCTCCATGCCATCGCGCGGCAGGCGTTCGAGGAGGTGCACATGGCGTATCCCGCGCGCGAGACGATCGTCGAGCATCACGGCGACGGCGCGGGGGTGTGGGACGCCGACCGCATTGCGCAGCTGATTGGCAATCTCGTCAGCAACGCATTCCAGCACAGCCCGCCGGCCGGCGCCGTGCGTGTGACGACACGCGGCACGGACGAGGAGGCAATCATCGAGGTGCAGAACGAGGGAAGCGTCATCCCGCCGGAGCACATGCGCCGGTTGTTCGAGCCGTTCGAGCGCGGCACCGACGTGCGGAACGAAGGCACCCGCAGCATAGGCCTGGGCCTGTTCATCGCCGCGCGGATCGTGGTCGCGCACGGCGGCACGATAGACGTGCGATCCACGGCGGAAGAGGGCACACGATTCACCGTGCGCCTGCCCAGGCGTGCGAGCACGGCAGCCGTCGCCGACACGCTTGCCGGGTGAGCGCGCCGTCACTACACTTCACTGTGTCGTGCCGCAAGGTGACGCGTAGTGCGCGCCGCGAGATGACCCCCGGGTGGCAGGAACGCCGCCCGCGCCGCAAGACGTACAAGATTGCCGCGCATAGGCCGCCCGCGAGGAGAAAGCCGCAAGACGTACAAGATTGCCGCGAATAGGCCGCCCGCGAGGAAAAAAAATGCTCACATGCGCCCTTGCCATCGCCGTCCTCGCCCAGGTCCAGGCGCCGGACGTGACCGTCGCGCCGCAGATCTCCGAAGCCCGCGGGCTGTCGGACTGGGACCTGGATGGCAACGGCGGCTGGACCGTGCGCGGCGACGTGCTGGTGCTGGAGAAGGCGGGTGTTCCGCAAGGAAAGATTCGGCGGCCGGCGGCGCTCGCGATTCTCGAGAGTGAACCGGTCACGGACCTGACCTTTCGTGCGGAGGTGAAGTCGACGGCCCCCGCCGATCTTGCCGTGCGCGATGTGCAGATCGTGTTCGGCTACCAGTCGCCGTCGCGGTTCTACTACGTTCACCTCTCGGCCAAGACCGACGCCGTCCACAATGGCATCTTTCTCGTTGACAACGCCGACCGCCGCCGCCTCGACACGCTCGACTCCAAAGCGCCGCTGACGGATCAGGCATGGCATCGCGTGCGCCTGGAGCGCACCGTCGAGTCCGGGCGTATCGCGGTGTATTTCGACGAGCAGCCGGAGCCGGTGCTGTCGATCGTCGACAAGACGCTGACGTGGGGCCGCGTCGGCCTCGGCTCGTTCGACGAGACGGGTGAGTTCAGGAACGTGCGGCTGACTGGGAAGAAGAAATAGTTATCAGTTGCCAGTTTCCGGTTGCCAGTTTCCGGTTGTCAGTTTCCGGTTGTCAGTTTCCATTCCAGTTTCCAGTTTCCAGTTTCAGTTCACATCTCAGTGTCGTGAACAGATGTGTGGCTTCCGGCTTCAGCCGGAAGAATTGACCGGAGATCTTCCTCTGAAGGCGGAAGCCACACGGATTGATGCAGCGTTTCGGGCCGCCCACTTCATCGCGGGCGGGGCGCGGGCATGTCTGCCTTGCTGAAGCGCGGCAGCGGCTCGTCGCGCATCGCGAGGTGATAGAGCACCGAGGCGATCACGATGGCCGATCGCTTCACGTCTTCCTCGACCACCCGCTCGTAGGTATCCAGGTTCGTGTGGTGCGTGTGGGACCCGTACTCGATCGGATCCTGCTGGAAGTTGATGCCGACGAGGCCCGCGTTGTTGAACGACGAATGATCGGTGCCGCCGGTGGCGCGGCTGGCGGTCGCCATCGCGCCAGCGAGACCGAAGTCTTCGAACGGTTTCAGCA
>JBOGIX010000661.1:0-4276 GCA_050744685.1 Vicinamibacterales bacterium
AGCTGCAGGAGGTTCCGGGGGTTGAAGCCGCCACGCTGTCCGACGGCCTGCCGGCCGCCGGCAACGGCGTCATCACTGTGCAGATCGAAGGGCAAGCGTACCCGCACGCGAGCGACTATCCGCTTGCGCGCGAAGGGATCGTCACGGCCGGCTATTTCGAGACGTTTCAGACGCCCATCGTCGCGGGCCGCGAATTCACGCCGGCCGACACCGCCGCGAGCCAGCCGGTCGCGATCGTCAACGAGTCGTTCGCGCGGCTTCACTTTCCGAACGCGCACCCGGTCGGACGGCAGTTCAAGCGCATCAGGCCGGAAACGACCGAACCGTGGCTCACCATCGTCGGCGTGGTGCCCGATCTGCTGATGCAGGGCATCGGCAACAACAATGCGAGCCCGGTCGGCTATTACATCCCGATCTCGCAGAGCGACGTGGCCAACGGCGTGCGCATCGCTGTGCGCACGCGAGGCGAGCCGACAGCCGTGGCGCCCCAGCTCCGCACGGCGGTGAGCTCGCTGGATCCCGATCTCGCGATCTACGACGTGCGCAGCATGCAATGGGTGATCGAGCGGCAGACCTGGTTCTACACGGTCTTCGGCACGTTCTTCATGGCCTTCGGCATCTGCGCGCTGCTGCTCGCGGCGGCCGGCCTCTACGGGGTAATGTCGTTCGCCGTCACCCAGCGCACGCGCGAGATGGGCGTGCGCTCCGCACTCGGGGCGCGCGGCGCGCAGCTGGTCTTCCTGATCATGCGGAAGAGCATCGTGCAGCTCGCCATCGGGCTGGTGCTCGGCCTCGGGCTGGCGCTTGCCGCCTCGGGCGCGCTTCAGCCCGTTCTCTACCGCGTGCACCCGCGTGACGGACTGGTGTTCGCCGCGGTCGTGCTGACGCTCGCGGTGGCCAGCGTGATCGCCACTTTCCTGCCGGCCTGGCGCGTCACGCGCATCGATCCGGTCGTGGCGCTGGCCACTGAATAGGCAGCGGCCGGACCACCGAGGGGCCGATCGACGCGCCGTCGAATCCGATACAATGCGGCGGTTTTCGTCGAGCGCGGACGTCACCGCATGCCCGATGGTGGAGGCTCAGCCATGAAGAGGTCGCAGATGTCGCGTGCGATCGTGTGGGCCGGGTTGCTTGCGGCGCTGAACTCCGCGCCGGCGCCGGCCGGCGCCGCCAGGCCGGGACCGAACGACACACTCACCCACCGGAACATTCCGTTGTGGGAAGAAGGGCGTGTCCCCCTCGCGACTGGCGACGGGCCGCTCGACACGCCGTTTCTCACGGTGTTTCTCCCAGCCGAGGGACAACGCAACGGCGCGTCGGTGGTCATCGCGCCCGGCGGCGCGAACATCATGTTGATGTACGGCGGTGAGGGATTCGAGATCGCCGAGCGGTACAACGAATGGGGCGTGACGGCGTTCGTCCTGACCTACCGGCTGTCGCCGCGCTACGGCGAGGATGCACGCATCGCCGACGGGGCGCGTGCGATTCGACTCGTCCGGGCGAATGCCGCGAAATGGAAACTGGATCCCGATCGGATCGGATACATCGGGTTCTCGGCCGGGTCGAACATGGGACGTGCTGTAACAGCCGCCGCTACGCCGGGGGACCCCGGCGCCGCGGATCCAATCGATCGTGTCGGTTCACGTCCTGACTATCTTGCGCTCGTTTACGGCGCCGGACGCGCCGCGCCCGGCGAGTCGTTGCAGCACTTCCCGCCCACATTTCTGCTCTCGGCGGCGGCCGATCGAGGCCCATCGCTGGGCAATGCGCAGTTGTTCATCGACCTGACGAAGGCTGGCGTCGTCGCGGAGCTCCACGTGTATCAGAAGGGGCGCCACGGTTTCGGCAGCGGCTTCGGCAGCCCCGAGTTCGAGGGCTGGATGCCCGCCCTGAAGCACTTCCTCGAGATCGGCGGCTTCATGCAGGGAAGGAAGTGAGATGCGGTGTGCCTTCCTTGCGGCGATCGTTCTCGCCGTGTCCGTCCTGATCGTCCGGCCCGCCGCAGAGTCGGCCAGGCCGGCGACGCTCGTGAACGACGGATTTGGCGACTACGTCTATGTGCCGGCCGGCGCGTTTCGTATGGGCGACAACTTCAACGAGGGAGACCCTCGCGAGAGGCCCGTGCACCTCGTCGAGCTCGACGCCTTCTACATCGCGAAGGTCGAGATGAGCAACGGCGAATGGAAGAAGTTCCGCGACGATCCTGGCTACGACGACCCGAAGTTCTGGCCCGACGGTCGCGTGGTGCCGAGGGATCAGGTGCCGTACTGGACACAGGCGAACAATCACGGCGGAGGCACGCCCGACAGCGACGCCTACCCGGTGCTCGGGGTCAACTGGGACTCCGCGGTGGCGTACTGCAACTGGCTGAGCGCGAAGACCGGCCATAAGTACCGTCTTCCTACCGAAGCGGAGTGGGAGAAAGCGGCACGCGGCCCGGATCAGCGCCGGTATCCATGGGGCAACACGATCGATCGCCGGTATGCGAACTACGTCGGGGCGCAGGCCTACGACACCGGCCGGCCGGTCGGCTTCTTCGACGGCACACTCCGCGGCGATCTGCGGACGATGAACAACGCGTCGCCGTACGGTGTGCTGGACATGGCGGGGAACGTCATGGAGTGGTGCAGCGACTGGTACGGACGGGGCTATTACGCCATGTCGCCACGGAAGAACCCGAAGGGGCCGCAGAGCGGCGCCTACCGGGTGGTGCGCGGCGGCACGTTCTTCGTCGAGGCCTTCGATTTACGGAGCGCAGCCCGCTCCGCCGCGTGGCCGTCATTCCAGGGCCACCGGATGATCGGATTCCGGGCAGTGCGCGAGCCATAGGCGCCCCGCCAATTCGTCAGGCAGGCGATGCGGGTGACGGGGCATTCTGAAAATGCCATGAATGCTCGGGAATGCCATGAATGCGCATGAATGGGCCGGCGCGCTCATTCCGACCAGTCCGGCATTCTTGGCATTCCTGGCACTCATGGCATTCCTGCCTGGCCGCACCTGGAATCGGTTCCACACACATTGATTATCGATTACTATTCCCGGGCATCGGAGAACGCATGGATCGCTCACGCCGAGAATTCGTCACCATCGGACTGGCTGGAATGGCCGGACTCTGCGCGCCGCGCCTCTCGGCGGCGCCGTCACAGTCAGCGGTGGTCCAGGCGTCGGTGCCCGACGAAGATGGCTACCGGCTCTGGCTGCGTTTCGTCGCGCCCGGGAACGCGGCAGCGCAGTATCTCCAGGCCGTTCGTCAGCTCGTCGTCGAGGGTCAGTCGTCGACGGCCGGAATCATCCGGAGCGAACTGACGTCCGCGTTTTCCAGCATGCTGCGGCAGGCGGTCCCGGTGGCCAGCGATCGCATCGGCGAGGGCGCGCTCGTCGTTGGTACTCCGGCCAACTCCGCGGCTGTCCGAGGCCTCGGCTGGAAGAGCGATCTTGCGAAGGCCGGCCCTGAAGGGTTCGTCATACGGGCTGCGCGCGTCGGCAATCAGCGTGTGACCGCGATCGCCTCCGACGGCGAGATCGGCGCCCTCTACGGCACCTTCCATTTCCTGCGCCTGATGCAGACGGGCCAGCCGCTCGACAACCTGAACGTGCTGGAGCGGCCGAAGGTCCAGCTGCGGTTGCTCAATCACTGGGACAACCTGAACGGATCGGTCGAGCGTGGGTATGCGGGGCGCTCGCTCTGGCAATGGAACGAGTTGCCGGGCACCATCAGCCCGCGCTACGCCGACTACGCGCGCGCGAACGCCTCGATCGGGATCAACGGCGCTGTCCCCAACAACGTCAACGCGGACGTGCGGATCCTCTCGCCCGAGTATCTCGAGAAGGTCGCCGCGCTGGCCGAGGTCTGGCGCCCGTATGGCGTGCGCATGTATCTGTCGGCCAACGTCGCTGCGCCGCTTCGCCTCGGCGGCTTGACGACGGCCGATCCGCTCGACGCGGGCGTGGCCGCCTGGTGGAAGGCGAAGGTGGCCGAGATCTACAAGCTCATCCCGGATTTCGGCGGGTTCACGGTCAAGGCGAACTCGGAGGGACAGCCCGGGCCGAAGGATTACGGCCGCACGCACGCCGAAGGCGCGAACGTGCTGGCCGACGCGCTCGCGCCGCACGGCGGCAACGTGATCTGGCGCGCGTTCATCTACGACGAAGACGTCGACCCCGACCGCGCCAAGCGTGCCTACATCGAGTTCACGAAGCTCGACGGTCGGTTCCGCCCGAACGTGCTCGTGCAGGTGAAGAACGGCGCCATCGACTTCATGCCGCGCGAGCCGTT
>JBOGIX010000662.1:0-5351 GCA_050744685.1 Vicinamibacterales bacterium
GTAATATGCCGCCCGGGCGAGCTCGCGCGACTGGCCACTCGTGACGAGGTTGTAGCCCGGCTCCATATCGAGCGACGTGAACGCCGCCTCGAGTGCGGCCGCGCCCTCGGCTTGCGAGATGCCTGGCGCGGGATTCGCCGAGATCGTGATCTGGCGCTGCCGGTTCAGCCGGTCGATCTGCGCGGGGCCCGAGCCCTCGTTGAACGAGACCAGGTTGCGGAGCTGCACGAGCTCGCCCGAGGCCGTGCGGACCGTGGCCGACGCGATCGACTCGGGCGTGCGCCGGAACGAGTCCTGCGCGCGCAACAGCACGTCGTACTGATCGGACGCGGCGTTGAACGTCGTCACTTTCTGCCCGGCGACGAGGGCGTTGACGGTCTGCGACACGTCCTGCACACGTACGCCGAGGTCGGCGGCGCGCTTGCGATCGATGTTCAGCCGAAGCTCGGGACGGCCCGGCAGGTAGGTGCGGTCCACGTCGACGAGCGTGTCGTTCTTGCTCAGGGTCTCCCGCGCCCGCTCCGTGTATTCGTCCAGCCTCTTCAGGTCTGGGCCGACGAGCGCGTACTGGATCTGCGCGCCGCGGCCGCTCAACGCGACGATGCCGCCCGCGTTCTGGATGGAGATGACCGCCGACTGCCGGTAGGGCTGAATGAGCCGGCGCGCGCGGACGATGAGCTCCTGTTGCGTCAGCTCGCGTTCGTGGTGCGGCTTCAGCCGGACGAACAGGCTGCCCTGGTTCGGCTGGCCGAACCCGCCGCCGCCCCCGCCCGGCATCGAGAGCGTGTCGGACACGCCCGGCAGCTGCTCGCGCATGTCGCGCGCGATCCGCTCCATCACCGACTGCGTGGCCGCGAGGCTCGATCCCACGGGCAAACGGACCGAGATCTGGAAGCGCGACTCGTCCTCGTTCGGCGTGAAGTTGATGCCCGACATCTTGAACAGCGGCACCAGGCTGGCAATGACGATGGCGCAGGTGCCGACAATGACCCAGCGGTGTGCCATCGACAGCCGCAGCAGCCACGTGTAGGTGTTGTCGATGTGCCGGTAGAACCCGCGGCGCGAGGCGTCGCTCGCGTGATGCTCCCGGTCGCGATCCGTCTTGATCCAGCGCGAGGCGAGCATCGGCGTCAGCGTGAACGACACGATCAGGCTGATGGCAATGGCGGCGGCCGACGTCAGGCCGAACGACGACATGAACCGCCCGACGATGCCGCCGAGGAACCCGACGGGCAGGAATACGGCGAGGAGCGACAGCGTCGTGGCCATGACCGCCAGCCCGATCTCGCGCGTGCCCTCGATCGCCGCCTGCCGCGGCGACATGCCTTTCTCCTCGACGAACCGGTAGATGTTCTCGAGCACCACGATCGCATCGTCGATAACGATCCCGACCATGAGCGTGAGGGCGAGCATGGTCATCTGGTTCAGCGTGAAGTCGAGCACGGCCATCACGCCGAACGCGCCGATGATCGAGGTCGGAATGGCGATGGCGGCGATGATCGTCGAGCGGAAGTTGCGCAGGAAGACGAGCACGATGACGGCGGCGAGAATGCCGCCGAGGATGAGGTGCTCTTCGATCGCGGCGAGCGAGGCGCGGATGAACTCCGAGTCGTCGCGCACGAGGCGCAGCTGGAACGTCGGCGGGAGCGTCTCTTCGATTTCCGCCAGGCGCGCGCGGATCGCATCGGCCAGCGCCACGGTGTTGACGCCGCTCTGCTTGCGGATGGCGACGGAGACCGAGCCCCTGCCGTTCAGGTTCGAGACGGAGATCGGGTCGGCCCCGGTGTCCTCGACCGTGCCGAGATCGCGGATGCGGATGGGAATGTTGTTGCGTGTGGCGACGACGACGTCGGCGAATTCCGCAGGACGCGCGAGCCGGCCGACGGTCCGGACCGAGAGCTCGCGCGTGCCCTGCTCGAGACGGCCGCCCGGCAGCTCAAGGTTCTGCGCGCGCAGCGCCGCCGCCACGTCGGAAGTCGACAGGGCGTAGCCGTTGAGGCGATCGGGATCGATCTTGACCTGAATCTGGCGACGGCGCGCGCCATAAAGCAGCACCTCGCCGACGCCGCTGACCGATTCGAGCCGCTTCTGGACGTTCTGCTCCAGGAAGCTGGTGAGCTCGACCGCCGGCATCGGCGCCGAGATCGAGAGAAACATGATCGGCATCGAGTCCGGATCCTGTTTCTGCGTGATTGGCGGCTCGGCGGTCTCGGGCAGGTTGCGGATCACCGGATCGACCTTGGCCCGGACTTCCTGCGCGGCCACGTCGGGGTTCTTCGACAGCTCGAAGGTGATGGTGACCCGCGACAGCCCCTCGGTGGAGGTCGATCGCAGTTCGTCGATCCCCGAGACCGTGTTGACCGCGGCCTCGATGCGGTCGGTCACCTCCGCTTCGATGCTCTCGGGTGTGGCGCCGGGGTTGACGGTCATGACCGACACGACCGGCGTTTCGATCCTGGGATAACGATCGACCCCCAGCTTGAAGAAGCTGACGCCGCCAATCACCACGATCGCCGCGATCAGCATCGTCGCGAAGACCGGCCGGCGGACGCAGATTTCGGCTAGTTTCTGCATGATGCCCCGCTTATTCGAGCCCGGCGCCGTTGCCGGCCATGGTGACCGGGGCGCCGTCGTAGAGGTCCGCCAGGTTGGAGGTGGCCACGCGCTCGCCTTCCTTCACGCCAGTCAGGAGCTTGGTGCGTCCTTCCTGCGGCTGACGCGCGGCAAGCTGCACGACGCGCAGCCGGGCCTTGTTCTCCTTGTCCACCACGAAGACGCGATAAGAGTTCGTGTTGACGTCTTCGATGACGGCGCGCTGCGGCACGAGCAACGCGCGTTCGGTGCGCCCCTGGTCGATCGACGAGACGGCGAACATGCCCGGCTTGAGCAGCGCCCCGGGATTCGGCACCCGCGCCTCGACGAGGAAGGACCGTGACTCGGCCGAGATCGCCGGGTTCACCGCGGTGATCTTCCCGTCGAAGACCTTGCCTGCGAACGAGTCCACGCGCGCCTGGACGGCCTGGCCCGTGCTGACCTGCCCGGCCTGCACGGCGGGAATCGTGAGCTGGAGCCGGAGCGGATCGATGCGGAGCAGCGTGACCACTGCGGTGGCGGGCTGCACGTACTCGCCCACCGACACGCGCCGCTGGCTGATGTAGCCAGAAAACGGCGCCGCGACGATGACGTCGGCCACAGCTTTTTCGGCGAGGGCGAGCTGCGCCTTCGCCTCGGCGAGCGAGGCGCGCGCGACATGAACGCTCGCGGCCGCCGATTCCGCCTGCGTCCGCGCCTCGTCCGCCACGGTCTGGGGTACCAGGCCGCTGGCAAGCAGGGTCGCGTTTCGCTTTGCCGTGGTCTGCGCGAGGTCGTTGCGCGCGTCCGCCAGCTTCAGGTTGGCCTCGGCACGAGTAGTGGCTGCGCGCGCTTCATCGAGCCGCAGATTCGCGTTGACCGCCTGGATCCGGATGAGGACCTGCCCCTGCTTCACGAACTGGCCGACATCGACGGGCGTGGCGATGACGCGTCCGGTGCTGTCGGGCGCGACGTCCGAGGACTCGTCCGCCTGGAAGCTGCCGGTCGCCTCGACGATGACGGGCTCGTCAATTCCCGTGACCACGGCGACCGAGACGACCGCCGGCGGCCGGTTTTCCGCCGGTGGCGCGGCCGTTTCCGTGCCACGGCACGCCACGGCCGACAGGACCGCGCACGCGACGCACGCGGCCAGCGCCGCAGGACGAGTTCCCACCAATCGTGCTCCTTATGCTGTGTCGCGAGAGCTCAAGTGACAGCCAAGCGAGGGAGAGAGACCCAAGCATTGTAGACGCCGCAGGGGGCCTTTACGTTTCGGCCCGGTGCATTTTGGGGGCGCTGTTCGCGGCTCGCTATTCGCGGCTCGCTGTTCGTTTCGGGGCAACCTCCCGGACCGTGGGCCTGATTCCGGGCCAGGCAGCTTTCGGTGTCGCGAAGATCGACAGGAGGAGGTGAGCAAGGGAGGTCAGGGGAGCTTCTTTTGGGGATGGCGGAAAATTCAGGGGTTCTTTTCTAAAAGCCTCTCCCGTAAGCTCCCGTTCTCTGTTTCTCCTGTTGATCTTTGGCTCGATCTCTGTCCCTCCGAGGCGACGTTTTGAGCGCGAGCCGCCCCCCGAACAGCGAACAGCGAACAGCGAACAGCGAACAGCGAATAGCGAATACGAATAGCGGAACTATTCGTAACGCAGCGCGAGCATCGGATCGACCTTCGACGCCCGGTGTGCGGGCAGGAAACCCGCCCCGAGCGCGACCAGCGCGAGGAGGATGACCGAGGCGACCAGGACGACCGGATCGTAGCCTTCCATTTGATAGAGGATGTCGCTCGACTTGGCGGCGCGTCCCGCCCAGACGGCGGCCAGCAGGCCGAGCGTACCGCCGATGATGGTCATGATGGCGACCTGGCGCAGCACCATGATGCGTACGCGGCCGGGAGCGGCGCCGAGCGCCATGCGCAGGCCGATCTCGCGCGTCCGCTGCGCCACGGTATAGGCCAGCACGCCGTACAGGCCGACCGACGCGAGCAGGGTCGCGAGTATGGCGAAGCCGGCGGACAGCGTGGTGATGATCCGGTCCATGAACACGTTCTGACGGACCTGCTCGGGCATCGTCCGCAGGTTTTCGACCGGCAGGTTCGGGTCCACCGAGCCGACGACGCGGTGAACGGCCTGGAGCAGCTGTTCGGGCGGCCCCGACGAGCGGACGTAGAACGACATCGATCCGACGCGTTCATCCTGACGGTAGGGCCTGAAGAAAAGCGGCGGCACGTCGTCTTTCACGTCGCTGTACTTCGCGTCTTTCACGAATCCCACGATCTCGGTGTCGAGCGGACTGCCGCTGCCGCTGCCGGTGCCGATGCGCTTGCCGACGACATCACGTCCGAGGTTGAACTTCTTCGCGAATGCTTCATTGACGATGGCCACCTTGGGCGCGCCGAGGCGGTCGGCGCGGGTGAACTCGCGGCCGGCGATGAGCTGCATGCCCATGGTGCGGAAATAGGTCGGCCCGACCTCGTTGTACCGGGCGTTGCTGTCCACGTCCGGTCCAGACTTGAAGCCTTCGACCGCGACGTCGCTGCCCCAGTTGCTGCCGCCGAGCGCCGGCACGAGCGCGCTCGTGACCCCGATCACCCCGGGCTGCGCCCCGAGCTCCTCTTCCAGCCGCTCGAACAACTGCTTCGATCGCTCGGCGGAGTACCCGTTCAGTTCCGGCGAGACGCCGAACGTGATGAGGTTGTCGATATCGATGCCGAGCTCCACGCGGCTGACGTTCAGCAGGCTCTTCGTGAACAACCCGGCGCAGGCGAGGAGCGCCATGGAGATGGC
>JBOGIX010000663.1:0-2714 GCA_050744685.1 Vicinamibacterales bacterium
GTGCAGGGTAGCCATCGAGATCGTCGAGCCGGCCACCAGGACGGGTTCGAGCACCGCATACGGCGTGTTCGCCCCGGTGCGCCCGACGTTGACGTCGATGCGCAGCAGCTTCGTGTGCGCCTGCTGCGCGGGGAACTTGAACGCCGTCGCCCAGCGCGGAAACTTGGCCGTCGTACCGAGCCGCTCGCGGAGCGTCAGGTCGTCCAGCTTGATGACCACGCCGTCGGTGTCGAAGTCGAGCTGCAGCCGCTCGTCCGCCCAGGCGCGGCAGAACTCGATCACCTCGTCGATGCCGTTGCAGCGTTGGAAGTGCGGTTCGACGGGCAGCCCCCAGGCTTTCATCGCCGTCAGCATCTCGAAGTGACGCGCAAAGTGCGCCTGGCCGGGCGCGACCAGCTGATACGTGAACGCCGACAGTCTCCGCCTCGCCACCAGCGCCGGCTCCAGGTTCCGCATCGTCCCTGCGGCGGCGTTGCGGGGGTTCGCGAAGAGCGGTTCCCCTTCCGCTTCACGTTCGGCGTTGATGCGCGCAAATGACGCGCGGGGAAGGTAGACTTCGCCGCGGACTTCGATGCGGCCCGGCGGCGCGCCGCGGAGCGAGAGGGGAACGGCGCGGATCGTCCGCACGTTGGCCGTGACCTCCTCGCCGCGCACGCCGTCGCCGCGCGTCGCGCCGCGCACGAGGCGGCCGTCCTCGTAGGTCAACGCGATGCTGAGGCCATCGATCTTCAGCTCCGTCACGTATGGCGCCGGCGCCTCGCCGAGGCCTGCGCCGCGGCGCATCCGCTCGTCGAAGGCGCGCAGGTCGTCTTCGTCGTAGGCGTTGTCGAGGCTGAGCATCGGCGCGACGTGCGCGACCGCCGGGAAGCTGGCGGTAGGGCGCCCGGCGACGCGCTGCGTCGGCGAGTCGGGCGTGACGAGATCGGGGTGCGCCTCTTCGATCGCCTCGAGCTCGTGCAGGAGCCGATCGAACTCGGCGTCCGAGACCTCGGGGCTGTTGTGGATGTAATAGAGCTCTTCGTGATGACGGATCTGGTCGCGGAGCTTCAGAATCCGCTCGAGTGGATCAGCCATGCGCGCTAACTCGATCCGAGGGACTTCGCCCCTCGGACTCCCCTACACCGTCCGTTATGCGGCCAGGAGAACGAGTAAACAGTTCTCGTTTCGAGCCGCATAACGGATTAACGGTCGCGCGCGAGGACGTAGTCCGGCAGCGCCATCAGCGCCTCGCGCTCCCGGCTCGGCGGAAAGACCTCGAGGCACGCCTTGGCGCGCTCGGCGTACTCGACGGCGCGCTCGTAGGCCAGATCGGTGGCGCGGTGGTCGGCGAGCAAGCGCACGATCTCGCGCCACTGCTCCGTGGAAACGGCGCGATCGTTGACGACCGATCGAATGAGTCTGTCTGCTTCCTCACCGCCGCGCCGGAGCAGGAAGATGATCGGCAGCGTGACCTTGCCCTCGCGCAGATCGCCGCCGATCGGCTTGCCGAGCGCCACGGCGTCGGCTGTGTAGTCGAGCAGATCGTCCACGAGCTGGAACGCGATGCCGAGGTTGAATCCGTAGTCGCGCAGCGCCGCCGCGCGCTCGGGCGTGACGTTCCCGAGCATGCCGCCGATCTCGGCGCAGCCGCCGAACAGGAACGCGGTCTTGCGGCGGATGATCTCGAAGTGCTCCTCTTCGGAGATGTCGACGTCCCCGGTCTTGGTGAGCTGGTACAGCTCCCCTTCGATCATGCGCAGCGTCACGTCGCAGAGCAGCCGGATGATCTCCAGCGAGTCCTGGGTGAGCGCCATCGCCATGCTCTTGATGTACAGGTAATCGCCGAGGAGCACGGTGATGTCGTTGCCCCACCGCGAGTGCACCGCCAGCCGGCCGCGGCGCAGGTCGGCGCCGTCGATGATGTCGTCGTGCACCAGCGTCGCCGTGTGAATGAACTCGACGACGGAGGCGTAGAGGACGGCGCGGTCGCCGGAGTATCCGACCAGGCGCGAGGCCATCAGCAGCACGGCCGGGCGCACGCGCTTGCCGCCGCTCGTCTGGATGTAGCGGCCCATCTCCGGGATCAGCGCGACGCGCGACTGGATATGACGGAGGAATTCCTGCTCGACGGCGTCGAGATCGCCGCGGATGGGTTCGAAGATCTGCGCCAGGTCGGCGAACGCGGATGATTGCTGGGCTGTGTCGCTCAATTGGGGTGCGGTGATGGTCTCGGTTGACCCACAATACTGAACTTCCGCGCGGGGTGTCAACGCGCTAAGCCGTTGCTGCGGCGCGGATTATGACGGGCGCTCACACGTGTCGCCCGCCCCGCACAGGCGGCCGGATCAACCATCCGCCGGCGGCGTCGCAAACACCGCCGCAAAATTCGCGGCGGCCTGTGCCGCAATCTCGTGCGGCGCGACGCCCCGCACCTCGGCCAGCATCTCCACGACCCTGGATACGAAGGCCGGTTCGTTGCGCTTGCCGCGGTGCGGAACGGGTGCGAGATAGGGCGCGTCGGTCTCCACCAGAAACCGGTCGGCAGGCACCATCTTCGCGACCGCGCGGAGCTCGCCCGCTTTCGGAAACGTCACGATACCGGCAAACGACAGCCAGATGCCCAGCTGCAGCGCGCGGTCGGCCATCTCCAGGTCTCCCGTGAAGCAATGGAATACGACCGGCGTCGCCGCTTCGTGCTCCCGCAGGATCGCGAACGTGTCGTCGGTCGCCTCGCG
>JBOGIX010000664.1:0-3998 GCA_050744685.1 Vicinamibacterales bacterium
GTCTGCTCGGCAGCGTCGTAGCCGGCCAGCACGATGTAGAGGTCCTCCCACAGGCCTCGCCTGATCGCCACTTCCGTCGTGGGCTCGTTCTCTCGCTTCGCGAAGAACCACTTCGCTGGCTCGAGCGAGGCGAAGAGCTCGCCGCCCTTGAACACGCTGACGTGGCCGGTGATCATCTGCTTCTGGGCGTCGCTCGTCACGCGTAGCGCATCGTGCTTGACGGTGAAATGCGACACTTCCATCTGCTCGCCCGGCCGGAGCAGCGCCTCCCCTTCCTGCTTGAATCCTTCCCCGGCAAAGCCCAGGAACATCACCGCGATGCCGACGTGGACGATGTAGCCGCCGTAGCGGCGCTTGGAGCGGCCGACGAGGCCGATCATCGCCGTCAGCCGATCGCTGCCCGTGGTGGCGCGCCGCACGTCGGCGCCGCGGATGAACTCCTGCGCTATCGTGCCGAAGACGAACGCACAGAGCGCGAAACAGATGCCCGAGCTCCAGACGCGCACGCCGAACGCCACGAGCGCTCCGGCGACGAGCAGCGAGAACACTACGGGGCCGAGGAACTGATCGACCAGGTTCGAGACCGTCGACTTGCGCCAGGCGAGCAGCGGTCCCACACCCGTGAGCACCAGCAGCACGAGGCCGATCGGCAGCATCCACTTGTTGAAGAACGGCGGCCCGACGGTCAACCGTTCGCCCGTCAACGCTTCGCTGATCGTCGGGAACATCGTCGCGAACAGGACGAAGAACGCCGAGAACAGCAGCACCCAGTTGTTGGCCAGGAACGCCGCCTCGCGCGACACCCAGGAATCGAGCTCGTTGCGCGATCGCAGCAGCGGCAGCCGGTAGATCACCAGGCCGAAGCTGACGGCGAGGATGATCGCCATGAAGATCGTGAACAGCAGCGCCAGCTCGCGGCTCTCGCCGAACGCGTGCACTGATTGCACGACGCCGGCGCGCGTCATGAAGGTGGCGAAGATCGTCAGGAAGAACGTGACGATCACCAGCGTGACGTTCCAGATGCGGAGCATGCCGCGCCGCTCCTGCACCATCAGCGAGTGCAGGAACGCGGTCGCCGTGAACCACGGCAGCAACCCGGCGTTCTCGACCGGATCCCAGCCCCAGTAGCCGCCCCAGCCCAGCTCCTCGTACGCCCACAGCATGCCGAGCGTGAGGCCGAACGACAGCGCCAGCCACCCCACCATCGTCCAGCGGCGCACGGCGCGCAGCCACGCGTCGTCCAGATGACCGGTGATGAGCGCGGCGAGGCAGAACGCGAACGGCACGGTCATCGCCACCAGCCCGACGTACAGCGACGGCGGATGGATGGCCATGTAGAAGTTCTGGAGCAGCGGGTTCAGCCCCTGGCCGTCGGCAGGCGCCGGCGTCAGGAACGTCGAGAACGGGTTGTTGTGAACCACCATCACCAGGAGGAAGAACATCTCCGTGGCGGCGATCGTGGCGACGACCCAGGGAATCAGCTCGCGGTGGCGCTCGCGGTTCCGGTAGACGGCCACGGCGCCGAATACGCCGAGGAGGAACACCCAGAACATCACCGAGCCGTCGAGCCCGCCCCAGTACGAGGCGATCTTGTACGGCAGCGGCAGCGCCGCGTCCGAGTACCGCTGGACGTATTTGATCGAGTAGTTGTTGGTAACGAACGCGTGGACGATAACGCCCGAGGCCACCGTCATCAGCGCGGTGACCAGGTAGAACGCACCGATGCCGCTTTCCGTGAGGCGGCGCGAGCGCCGCCGCGCGCCGGCGACGGACGCCGCGATCGCGTACGCGCAGCCCACGAACGAGGCGAGGAGCAGGAACGTGCCGAGCGCGGGCATGATGCGATGACCTCGAGTGCGGTTAGCTGCCGGGTGTCGCCGGGGTGGCCGCAGACGGTTCGTACTTGGAGGGGCACTTCGCCATCACGCCGTTCCGCTCGACTGCGAAGCCGGCGTCACTGAGCTTCCCCTTCAGCACGACCTCCGAGCCCTCCTTGAACGTGTCGGGCACGACCCCGGTATACGTCGCAGAGACGATGCTGCCGTTGCTCTGCACCTTGAAGCGGTAGTCGAGCGAGTTGCGCCGCTTCTCGATGCCGGTGACGAAGCCGTGCAGTTGCAGGCGCTTTCCCTGCCATGCGGCAGGCTCCCCCATCACTTCGTCGACGTGCTTGTAATACTGAGTGTCCTCGCGGAGCGTCGCATACAAGAGGCCGGTCAGGGCCACGACAATCACCACCACTGTTACGAGGATCTTCACAGGCTTGGCAGTCATAAATCTCTCACGCTGCAGGGTTTGTGCTCAGGATACCATGTCCGCCCGCCGGAGCATGCGGTAGACCGTCGCGACGGGCAGTCCGACGACGTTGGACCACGACCCGTCGATCCACTCGATGAATCGGGACGCGCGGCCCTGGATGGCATAGGCGCCGGCCTTGCCGTCGGGCTCGCCGGTGGCGACATACCACGCAATCTCCTGCGGGGTCATCGCCGCGAAGCGGACGCGGGTCGTCGCAACCTCATCAATTCGGGAGATGCTGCCGTCAGGGGCCCGCACACTGCTCAGCAGCAGGACCACACCCGTATGCACTTCGTGCACGGCGTCGGACAATAACTGGAGCATACGATGCGCGTCCTGCGCGTCCACAGGCTTCCCGAGGAGCTCGCCATGGACGACCACAGCGGTGTCGGCGGCGAGGACTGGCCGGTGATCGAGGGGCCGCGACGTTGCGGCGGCCATGGCCTTCTCGGCGGCCACCCGCAGCACGTAATCAGTTGGCCGTTCGCCGGGCCTCGGCGTTTCGTCGATGACGGCCGGGGCGACGTCGAACTCGAATCCCGCCTTCGCCAGCAACTCGGCGCGGCGTGGAGAGGCCGACGCCAGCAGGATAGTGCGGCAAGACTGCCCCTTGGCCGCAGCACCGCTAGTCTGTCCCATGACATCAGCGCCCGCGGGGCTGCACACTGGCTCGAGCGCCGCAAGAGTGCCCCCTGGCCTCAAGAGGCCGCCCGCGAGGACAAAAAATGCCCTGCCCCCTGGCCCCAAGAGGCCGCCCGCGAGGACCAAGAGGACGAGAAATGCCTCGCATCCCTTTTGATAGTATCGCCATCGACGCATGATTCCGCTGCAGAACTTCGCCCCGGGAGTGCTGGCCGAAATCATCCGGCGGCAGCCGCCCTCGCCGGCGCGGACGACCTTCGCCTGGCAGCTCGCGGCGGGCGCCGCGTTGGCGCGGTCGTCGGCGGTGGTGCTGCAGGACGGCGTCCTGACGGTACGGCCGAAAGATCCGCGGTGGGCGCGGGAGCTCGAGCGCGCCTCCCCGACGATCCTGGCGCGGCTGCAGCATCTCCTCGGCCCTGCCGCGGTCAGGCGCATCGACGTTACCGATTAGACAATCGTGTAGCTTCAACAGGCGCCCTCTGCCAATCGGGTGGCTTCCGCCTTCAGGCGGAAGATCAACGGATCCTTCCGGCTGAAGCCGGAAGCCACACATGCTGTTTTCGCGGCTGGAAGCCGGAAGCACGAGCGACTGGTTCACAAGCTCTCCGCCGCGCGTCAAAATAGACCAATGCGATCAGCAGTCATCGTGAGCGCAGTCCGCACGCCGACCGGCAAGTTCCTCGGTGCGCTGAAGAGCTACACCGCCCCGCAGCTTGGTGCGCTCGTGGTGCGAGAAGCGGTACGCCGTGCTGTGATCGAGCCGCGGCTCGTGGACGAGTGCATCATGGGCAACGTGATTCAGGCCGGCAACGGCCAGAATCCCGCCCGCCAGGCGGCGCTCAATGGCGGCCTCGACGACCGCGTCGCGGCGATGACAATCAACAAGGTGTGCGGCTCCGGGCTGAAGGCGGTGATGCTCGCCGCCCAGGGCATCGCAGCCGGCGACATAGACATCGCGGTGGCCGGCGGCATGGAATCGATGAGCAATGCTCCGTACCTGCTGCGAGGCGCCCGCGAAGGGCTGCGCATGGGGAACGGCGAGCTCGTCGACTCGATGA